>JARULB010000002.1:300000-543261 GCA_029688905.1 Balneolales bacterium ANBcel1
TCCTGAAACAGGGCTGATGCATATCGTTTGGCAACCTTGGTTACAATCATGGTGCCTCACTAATTCAGTTCATCGATGTAACGGTCAACGATCTTTTTATTCCGCTCTTCATCCAGCTCCTCGTCCAGTATCCGTGAAGCCGCTTTTACGGCCAGCCGGGAAACTTCCGCCCGAAGTTCAATCAACGCCTGCTTTTTCTCCTGCTCTATGGAAGCACGAGCCTGTTCCACCAGATTGTCGGCTTCGTTTTTCGCTTTCTCCAAACGATCGGCCCTGATGGCTTCCGCCTCTTCCAGCGCTTCCTTGCGGATCTTCTGGGATATGCCTTCGGCCTCTCTCAGCGCCTTTTCATTATCCTTTGAAACAGCCTCTGCCTCTTCTTTGGCTTTTTTTGCGGATTCCAGCGACTCTTTAATCGCTTTTTCCCTCTCGCCAAGAGCATTCAGAATGGGATTCCAGGCAAACCGGGAGATCAGCCACAGGAAAAGGAGAAATGTGATTAGCACCCAGAAAAACAGGCCGAAATCAACATCAAGCAGACCTTGCGCAATAACAGGATTCATGATTGTACCATCCACCGTTTAAAAAGCATGAAAAAAAGCTGGCCGCACCGGTTGATCAGCTGAGTGCGAGAATAATACAGACCACCTGGCCGAACAGGGCAACACCTTCAATAAAGGCTGCGGAAATCAACATGGATGTCCGGATATCACCGGAAGCTTCCGGCTGACGGGCAGATCCCTCCATGGCGCCCTTTCCGATCATTCCGATTCCAATTGCGGCTCCGATGGTGGTGATCCCGGCCCCGAATCCTGCTGCCAAATATGCTAATTCCATGGTTTTACTCCAGTTTATTTTGTGATTAATCGTGAGAGAATGTGTCGTCAGTGCGCGTGCTCTTCACTGTGGTCGTCTACGGCCAGACCGATAAACAGTGCCGACAAAATGGTAAACACATACGCCTGAATAAAACTGACCAACGCCTTGATCAGGTACACGAACAGTGTCAGAAATACCCAAATCCAGGAGGTGCCATACGCAATCCCCGGACCAAACAGGTCAGAGAAGATAAAAATGGTTCCCAGTAAAGAAAAGATTAAAATTTTCCCTGATGCCATATTGGCAAACAGTCGAATACAGAGGGCAAATGGCTTTGTAAACAGACCCAGAAGTTCGACGGGCATCAGGATGAACTTTATGGGCACGGGAATTCCCGGAAACCAGAACACGTGTTTCCAGTGCTCCTTGCTGGCAAAAATCTGTGTGGCAAGAAAGGTAAAAATTGCCAGAACGGCCGTTACGGTGATATCGGCCGTTGAAGAGACGCCCCAAGGCATAAGACCGAAGAAGTTCATGAACAGAATCATGAAGAAAACCGTCAGCAGATAGGGGGTGAATTTTTCATATTTCTTCGGGCCGATGTTTTGCAGTGCAACATCATCCCGTATAAACACCACCAGCGTCTCGAACATGTTTTGAAACGCTCCTTTGGGCTCGGTTTGCCTGCCGGTACCCTGGCGATATCTGCGAGAGAGAGGCACGAAAATCATCAGGGTAACCAAAGCCGCAAGCCAGAAAAAGACCAGGTGTGAAGTGATGGAAAAATCAAACTGCGGGGCTTCTCCCGTGTCCTTTCTAACAATGTGATAGGTGGCGGGTACGATGCGGCCGTCGCGAATTTCCTCAGCGGATTCCAGATAGGCGGCATCCGTGTAACGATCGGAAGCCTGGTTCAGAAGAGCCGTAGTACTGCGAAAAAACAGGAAATCTCCGTCATCGTATATCAGGCGGGGAAGTTCGATTTTCCCCAGCGGAGAAAAATCCAGATAGTGGTGGTCAACCACTTTTCCAATGAGATCCACCCTGTTTTTATCTTTTGTATCCGCTCTTGCTTCTGCAGCTGTCCCCGCGCCTATCAATAAAATAAGGAAGGTTAATCGGATGGTGTGTCTCATTGTGGAGTTGCCTTCTGCCCTCTGTGCTTGCGGGTTAAAACGTAGGTTTCTATTACAGATTTGCAAATATATGAAAATAAGAGTCCAACTGTAAAGGCAATTTGGTGTAATTCAGTAAAAACAAAGACAATGGCGACCGATATGCCTATGAAGACCATCCGGATCATCATACCCCCCAGCATCGCCGCCATGAAGCGGTTCATTGATGCTTCGGAGAGCCGGGTAAACGGGATGAAGCTGGCTACTCCCAGAGCAGTGGTTATTGCAAGTCCGAGTGCAAGTGCATGCAGAACGCCTTCACCGAGGAATAGAAATGCAGGAACCCCTGCCAGCAGTAATACGATCAGATCAAACAGTAGCAGGTAGCCGCCAAACTTAATCATTTTTCGGGTTTTGTTTCTTTTCAGGATAATTTGTTTTCCCGGTTTGCAGGGCCAGTTTTACTACGATGGAGATCAGACCTGCAAAGCCGGCGAGCGCGCCGATGACTACCCCCCAGGGGGATGTGTCGAGTTTGCCGTCGATGTAGATACCGAGTACGACCGGCACAATCATGGAAGCGGCGATATGCGCGCCCAGAGCGATGTATTCACCGTATTTGGCAAGATTGTGAGTTGGCATACAGTGTTACCCGGTCCAGATCTGTATCCCGGAATAGCACCTGCCTGTTGCCGGGAGTTATGCTGTAGGCTGAGAAGGTCAGTTGCCGGAACCGTCTTTGACCCCGGCCTTCGTTTGTGAAACATTATTGCCCGATACTACTTCTTTTCCACCAATACCCGGTTTCGTAAGGTCAACCTGGTCACTCATCCGGCAGGCGCCGTCAATCCGGGCCCCTTCTTCCACCATCAGCATTTTTGTTGTGATGTCACCCGAGACCCTGGCTGTGCTGCGTAATACAAGTCGGTTACCGACAATAATTTCACCCTCCACCGTACCGGCAATATCGGCTTCCTTGGTTCTGAGATCACCTTTGATTTTCCCGGACTCGGAGAGAATACATTTGCTCTCGGCAAAAATCTCACCTTCTACCGTGCCTGATATTCGGAGGTCGCTTTTGGTCTTCAATGAGCCGGTGATGACGGTTCCGCTGCCGATCATGTTTACGTTAGGCTGACCCGGATTGTCTTGTTTCATATAACTTTCCTTGCTGTTGTTGTTTTTTCCAAACATAGTAGATATTAAACGATAATGATTTAATTATTCAAGAGAAGGTATCCGACAGGGTCAAGTGACACTCCGTTTTGCCAGAGTTCAAAGTGAATGTGCGGCCCTGATGCCAGGAGACCGGTTTCACCGACCGTTCCGATAACATCCCCTTTTCGGACCACATCACCGGCAACATTAAATACCTTTGAAAAGTGTTTGTATACCGACACGATACCACCTCCATGCAGAATATGCAAGACATATCCGTTATTGATGGACCAGTCGCTGCTGATCACAACACCATCGGCAACCGATCGAACATCCGCCCCCTTGCGTGAAGCGATGTCTATGCCGAAATGGCCGTCGTATGGTCTGTAAGTTCCTGTTAGGGTCCCGTCAACCGGTGGTTCTGCAGGAAACGTAACCGTACCGGAAAAGATCTCGGAATAGAGTATCTGATCGCTGCCGAGCGGCTGCATGTCCGGGCTGCCGGTAAAACGAAACGTAATCGGCCTTTCACCGGCATTGTCAGTCGGATGATCGTGATCCCCGTACATGGCCATCCACTCATCGGAATGATTAACGATGAACGAGGTGTCGGCTGCAGTCCGGATAACCTGTTGCATCTGCTTGAGCTGGCGGTCCCTGACTTCGAGCGAATCCCTCAGTGCCATAACACGTTCGCTGACTTCCATGACGGATGACCTGATGGCACGATTTTCCTTGTTGAACAGCATCGACCCCGCCGGTGTAAAATAGAGCACCAGAACGACCAGAAGAATAAGCACCAGATTTGCCCCGGCGATGATGAGGGCCAGTTTGCCCGGGTGCAGCGTAAAGCTTTCCTGCTGATGCGGATTGTCATCATCAAAGAGAAGAAACGTGAGGTTCTCGTTTCTTCTTTGCGCCATTCTTTTTATGAGTGAGACCAGAGATTCAAACATATGCAACCGCCATATCAGAAACCGGCACACCGGATAATTTGTGACATGCCGCCCGGTACAACTCTGCCGGACTTATTTTCGGCACAAGAGCCGTCACTTTTCGATAAACCGATGGCATCTTCCGCTCCATATGTCTTACCTTCCGGAATAGTTCGGGGCTTCCTGGGTAATATGGACCGAGTGGGGATGACTTTCATGAATACCGGCGGCCGAAACATGTACAAACTTTGCCTTCTGAAGCTCACCGATATTGCGGGCGCCGCAATAGCCCATGGCGGCTTTCAGTCCACCGGACATCTGGTAAACAACTTCCGAAAGATACCCCTTGTAAGGCACACGCCCCTCTATGCCCTCTGGAACCAGCTTTTTCACATCATCTTCGACATCCTGGAAGTAGCGGTCCTTGCTGCCCTGGGACATCGCGCTGAGACTTCCCATGCCGCGATAGGACTTGAACTTCCGGGATTCATATATGATGGTTTCACCGGGACTTTCATCAACTCCAGCAAATAGTGAACCGATCATCACAGCGGTAGCTCCGCCGGCCAGGGCTTTCGGTATATCGCCGGTTTGTTTGATGCCGCCATCGGCGATGAGACCGATACCGGCCTTACGGGTGTATTCGGCCACTTCCATTACCGCAGTCAACTGAGGCACCCCGACACCGGTCACAATTCTTGTAGTACAGATAGAGCCCGGCCCCACCCCTACTTTCACCACATCGGCACCGGCCTGATGCAATGCCCTGGCCGCTTCCGATGTCGCTATGTTTCCTGCGATGAGAAAAAGTTCGGGATTCTCGGATTTAATGGATTTGACGGTATCAATCACACCATAGGAATGCCCATGGGCCGTGTCTACTGTTATAATATCCACTCCGGCCGTAACCAGGGCAGAAGCTCTTTCGAGGGTGTCTGCGGCTATGCCGACCGCCGCACCAACCCGAAGCCGGCCAAAGGAATCCTTGCAGGCATTCGGAAAATTCTTCTTCTTCTCAATATCCTTGAAGGTGATTAACCCGACCAGGGTCCCCGATTTATTTACTATGGGCAGCTTTTCAATTTTGTATTCCTGAAGCAGCTTTTCGGCCTCCTCAAGGGTAGTACCCTCTTTTGCCGTGACCAGCTTTTCACTGGTCATGATGTCGCCCAGCTTTTTTGATGCGTCCGACTCAAAACGAAGATCCCGGTTGGTCACGATGCCTTTCAGCTTTCGATTGTCATCGACGATGGGGATACCGCCAATTTTTTGCCGTTTCATCAGATTGCGGGCTTCCAGTACGGTGGCATCCTTGCCGAGGGTTACCGGATCCACGATCATCCCGCTCTCGCTGCGCTTGACGAGCCGCACCTGCTCCGCCTGTTTTTCAATGGACATGTTCTTGTGCAACATGGCTATCCCGCCTTCACGGGCCAGAGCAATGGCAAGCCGGTATTCGGAGACCGTGTCCATGGCCGCCGCCATAATCGGCACATTAAGCCGGAGTCCCGGAACCAGTTCCACGGAAGTGTCGGCGTCACGGGGAAGCGTTTTGGAATAACCGGGAACAAGCAGTACGTCATCGTAGGTAAGTCCCTGGCGAGTAATCTTGTCTGAAAGGCTGTCTGATCTCATGAAAGAGCTATCATTTGATTGGCGTTTCCGTAAATTACAAAATTAATCCCAGTGAGTGAACCTCCTTTTTCAAGCGCTATAACAGAATGCCCGACTTCATCCCCTTTAACAAGATTTTCAAGGACAACGAAGAGCTCAGCAGTGCCCAAAAAGTGATTGAAGGAGATATCTGGCACGGAGACGGGCCCGTCAGCAGGCGGGTGGAGGAGCATCTTTCCAGGTGGCTGAACTCCAGGCATGTCTTTCTTACCACCTCCTGTACCCACGCCCTGGAAATGGCGATGATGGCACTGAACATCGGGCGCGGAGACGAGGTTATCCTGCCGGGTTTCACGTTTGTATCCACCGCAAATGCCATTCGCATGCAGGGAGGGATTCCGGTATTTGCGGAGGTCCGTGCATCGGACCTTACCCTGGACCCCGAGGATGTTGCCCGAAAAATCACCCCGGCAACAAAAGCGATCATCCCCATCCACTATGCAGGTATTTCAGCCGATTTTGAGGGCATCTTCGCTGCCATCAGCAATGGTGCAGGCGAACGTAAAATCGCCATTGTGGAGGATGCCGCCCAGGCGGTCGGCGCCTGGTGGAACGGCCGGGCCCTGGGAACCATCGGCGATATCGGCTGTTTCAGTTTTCATGACACCAAAAATTTCACATGCGGTGAAGGTGGCGCCTTCCTGACACAGGACGATCACATGGCGGAACAGGCGGAGCTCATCAGGGAAAAAGGCACCAACCGGTCGGCTTTTCTCCGGGGCGAAGTGGATAAGTACACCTGGGTCAGCCGGGGCAGCAGCTATATCCCATCCGACCTGCTGGCCGGTATTCTGGAAGCTCAGCTGCACAAGAAGGACCGCATACTGAAAATGCGGAAGCAGGTCTGGGACACCTATTACAAACGGCTTGCCGAAGCCGAAAACCGTGGCTGGATCACGCTGCCGGTGATCCCCCCCTACGCCGAATCCAACTACCATATTTTTCATTTTCACACGTCCCGGCCGGCCGACCGCGACCCCCTTTTGCGGGCCTTGCGTGACGCCGGAATCGGTGCCACGTTCCACTATGTGCCGCTTCATAACTCCCCCTACGCGCGTAAATATCTCACTGAGCCGTGTCCGCTGCCCCAAACCGACCTACTTGCCGGCACCCTTATCCGGCTGCCGCTGTATCCCGACCTGGCCGGCTCATGCAGCAACGTGGCTGACCGGGTTTTTGATGTTATCTCAAAGTACTACCTCTCATAGTCCCGCATGAGCTTGCAGAAAAAAGCATATATCGGAATGGGGTGGAGCGGCCTGTCGGGAATGGTCGTTAATTCGCTGGAACTGCTCAAATACATCATTCTGGCCAGACTGCTGGTTCCCGCCGATTTTGGCCTGCTGGCCATCGTGCTGGCTATAATCGGACTCTTCCGGATTTTTGCGGATGGTGGTACCAGCAATGCCGTTATCCACTTCCGTCAAAACCATAACCGCCAGCTCTCAACCCTGTTCTGGATCAATATCCTCGCAGGGGCTACACTTTATCTGATTGTCCTGCTCGCCGCGCCCGGCATTGCTGCTTTTTACAATCAGCCGGAGGTGCAGCCAATATTGTGGCTGGCCGGTCTGGTGCTGCCGATTTACTCTATTGGCGCACTTTATGAGGTAATGCTTCGCAAGTCGCTATCTTTCAACAAAATAGCTATTTCTGAAAGCATCGGAGCCATGCTGGGTCTGGTCACGGCAACCGTGCTGGCGCTTCAGGGTTGGGGAGTCTATTCACTGATCTGGGCCCAGATCGTCGCCTCGGGAACCATGACCCTCTTCTATTTGGCAGACGGGATGCGTACATGGGTGCCGGCATTCTATTTCCGGCCCGGCGAAGTTGCCTCCCACCTTCGTTTCGGCTTTTTTCAGATGGGAGAACGCGGACTGAATGTCTACGCCACGCGGATCGATCAGTTGATTATCGGGCGGTTTTTCGGACCGGAAATCCTGGGGGCTTATCATCTGGCCTGGCAGCTTATTCTGTTTCCGGTCATGCGCCTGATCCCCCTGCTTAACCGGGTCGCATTTCCCGTTTTTGCCAGCAGGCAGGATGATAATGCGATTCTTAGAAACGGCTACCTGAAGCTGATGAGCGGTGTCACCACCCTAATTACCCCCTTTTTCCTTATCGCGGCCCTGTCCGCGCCCTGGCTTGTCCCACTGCTTTTTGGTTCCGGGTGGGAACTGGCCATCCAGCTGATCCCCTTTATGGCGCTGATCGCTTTTCTGCGGATGCTCGGAAGCCCGGGCGGAAATATCGTGCTGAGCAAGGGGCGGGCCGATCTCATGTTCTACTGGAATCTCTCGGTTGCGGTGCTAAACACCCTGGTATTCCTGGCAGGTGCCCAGATTTCCATCTTTGCCCTTGTCCAGTTCTATGCCGTTCTGAATGTGCTTTATTTTGGAGCCGGCCAGTGGCTGATGGTTCATCGCCCGGCCGCCCTCACCTGGCGCCGCTTCCTGTCGCATCTTAATCCGGCCCTTATGGCGTTGCTGATACCCTGGCTCATGGTCTGGGTGGGCCGGAATATCGCGGGCGGTGCCTGGAGTAAAGGCGCCTTGTACCAACCGGACGGCACCTTTCGACCGGCCGGATTATGGGAGAGGCTCCTCGGTTTCTGGAGTGATGCAAGCGCCTGGCATGCCCATGCCTGGTGGAGCGACGTTTTTATGGTGATTGCCATTGCCACACTGTTTCTGTTGCTGTACATTCCTGCTGTATGGTTTTTTCAATCCGGCCTGATAAAAGAAAGTATCCATACTCTCCGGCTGAAGCCGCAATGATATTATTAAAACAACCTGGATGAAAGGAGTCCCGGAACACATAACCGTTGTTCACAGCTTTCCAGTTTGGCTTCCACAAACCCAAACCTGGCTTTACAACCAGGTCCGGTCACTTCCGGAGAACGTAACTTCACACATCGTCTGCAAGTCAACCGGCAACCTTGACCAGTTTCACCTGCCCAATATTCACGCTTTGATGGGCGGTTATTCCCGCCTCAGCGACATATCAACACGGGCCTTGCGCCATGTTGATTATCATTTGTACACTGCTTTAAAAATAAACGCTATCCGGCCGCAGATACTTCATTCCCATTTCGGAACCGTTGGCTGGAAAAACGACCGGATGCTGCGCCTGCTGCCGGGGCAAATTCGCCGGAACATAAGACATGTCGTTACCTTCTACGGCCAGGATGTCGTTCACATCCCCAAAACGAAACCCGTCTGGAGAAAACGATACCGCAAGATGTTTCGAAATGTGGATATGGTGCTGTGCGAAGGAACGCATATGGCGATGAAAGTGCGTGAACTTGGATGTCCGGCCGAAATCATCCGGGTGCATCATCTGGGCGTCGATCTGGAAGCCATTCCCTTCAGGCCCCGAAAAAAACGGGAGAACCAGCCCTGCCGAATTCTGATGGCCGCCGCTTTTCGACCCAAAAAAGGCTTTCTCTACGGACTGAGGGCTCTGGAGCGCATCTCTGCCCGGCACGATATTGAAGTCACTCTGGTCGGGGATTCCACGGGAGACAACATCTCTGAGCTGGAGAAGCAGCGCATTGAATCGTTTGTTGCCGCCTCCGGGCTGGCCGGCAAGGTTGCCTATACCGGTTTTCTGTCACAGCATCAGCTCAATAGACTTGCCGCAGACCATCACATATACCTTGCGCCAAGCGTAACGGCAGAAGATGGTGACAGTGAGGGTGGCGCTCCGGTTTCGCTCATTGAAATGGCTGCGTCCGGCATGCCGGTGGTCAGCTCACGCCATTGCGACATCCCCGAAGTGCTTCCGGAAAACGAGTGCGGTCTTCTGGCCGATGAGAGGGATGTGGATGAACTTGAGGCGCATCTCGACCTACTCCTCTCCCACCCCGAAAGCTGGCTGGATCTGACCGTAACGGCCCGGGAGCATCTGGAAAGCCACTACGACGCGAAGAAACAGGGCGAAAGCCTTTCACGAAAGTACTTCAGGTTGCTGATGAAGCGGCCTGCAAAACCGGCTTCCGGGAAACCCCGTATCCTGTTTCTCTCACACAGCGGCGACCTTTATGGTGCGGAGCGTTCCCTGCTTTCGCTGGTTTCGGATCTGCAAAGAAAAAAGGATTATGGCATCATGGTTTTTGTACCCCGGGAAGGGCCGCTGACCAAAGCCCTGCAGGGAGCCCGGGTCCCATACCGGGTTGTTCCCATGGTACGATGGACCGGTAACAGAATGCGAAGCATCATGCGGTATGCAAGAGGCTTCAAAAGAAGATGGTACCGCTCCAGGCTTCTCGAGGAGGCCACAGATTTTCGGCCCGACATTATCTATACCAATACTCTTGCCATTGATGCCGGTGCTTTTCTGAAAACGCGGCTCGGCAATCATCCACCTCATATCTGGCACGCCAGGGAACTGGCCGGACATCCGGATTTCGGTTTTTTTGATTCCGGCACAAAAAAGGCCCTGTCTGCTGTAGCCCGATCCACCGATCTGCTGGTATGCAACTCCCGCTATCTCAGGAAATACCTCGAGATGCTTTTTGCAGATCAGGGGATCCGCCCTCCTCCCGCTGAAGTTGTCCATAATGGCTTCAGTTTCCCGAATTCACGGCCCATTTCCCGAAAATCCGGGAAGGAAAATACATTCAGGATTGTCATGGCCGGAAGTATTTCTCCGCTCAAGAATTACGCCGAGGGTATTCGGGCGGTTCGGCTGCTCGCCGATGAGGGAATCCCTGTATCACTGGATATTTATGGAGACGGAAACAAAAAAGATAATCGAACGCTGAATAGCGTCATACAGAGTCTTGGGGGGGAGTCTTATGTGGCCCTGAAGGGGTATCGCAGCGACCTGAAGCCCGTTTTCTCAAACGCGGACCTGCTTCTTGTAACTTCCAGGCTGGAATCGTTCGGGCGTGTGGCTGTTGAAGCGATGGGCCACGGCTGTCCTGTTGTCTCAACTGGTTCCGGCGGACTCCCGGAGATTGTTAAGAACCGGGAAACCGGACTGCTCTACTCATCGGGCAATGAGGCTGAGCTGGCAAACGCAATCAGGGAACTGTACCGGGATCCCGAACTTCGTAACACACTGACCGATAACGCATTCGAATTTGTTAAAACCCACTTTTCGATGAGCCGCTACATTTCCGACATGCATCGATTGATCCGGACGCTGACTCCCGAAGAAATGCCACCCGCAGATACCGAACCCCCGGCATCCGGTTCCGACAAATCCATAACGCTGACCCAGGCGATGCGCTATACAGAAAACGGATTTGACCGATGACTTCCTCTTCCTCCGACTCCCTCCGACCAACCCCCAGAGTTGCTATTCTGTTATCGGTACACAACGGAGAAAAATTCCTTGAAGAGCTGCTTTATAGCATTGAACAGCAAAGCTATAGGTTCTGGGATCTGTGGATCAGGGATGATGGATCCGGCGACAGCTCCCTCGCCCTGGCCGACTCCTTCCGGAAACGTCTCCGGGACGGTGGAAGTCCCAACAGAGTAATGATTGATTCCGGAAATAACCTTGGGGTCGTCGGGAGCTTTCTGGACCTGGCGGCATCTGCAGGTGACCGGTACGACGCATATGCATTTTGTGATCAGGACGATATCTGGCTTCCGGACAAGCTTGAACGGGCGGTTGACCACTATATAGCGTATCTGGATGAGTCGCGGGCCAGCGCAACCCCGAAACCATGGCTGTATCACAGCCGACAGTTTCTTGTCGGCCAGGATGGTAAAAAACGCGGTATGAGTCCAATTCCCCGTCATATGGGGCTGGAAAATGCTATTGTCCAGAATCAGGTTGTCGGATGCACAATGGTGATCGATTCCCGACTGCGACACCTGCTGCTTGAGAGCTCCAAAGCGGTTTGCCGGCACGACGAAGCAGCGAACTCCGTTTCAACGGCCGGCCCTGTAATCATGCATGACTGGTGGTGCTATCTGCTGGCTTCCTGCCATGGAGTCATTTGCTATGATGAAACGCCGACACTGTTATTCCGGCGTCACGAATCCAGTACAACGCCGGTCTCAACCTCACAAATAGGTGAGTTATGGAACAGATCTGCCGCATTGGGCAGGCGGGGATACCGCCTTCACCATATTCTGGAGCAGGCGGACGCGTTTTACCGGTACTTTGTCCGACACGATAGCTATCCACTGGACCCGCCATCATCCCGCATTCTGCAATCCTTCACTCGTCTGCGGAACGCAGGTTTTGGAGATCGCCTCAAGTTCGCCGTCAGCTCTCCCCACAGGCGAGATTCGCTGCCTGAGACATGGCTGCTCCGGTTCCTGGTGCTGATCAACCGGTTGTGACGTCCCGATGCAATCAGCCTTTTCGGAATGCCTGAACCCGGGTACAGCATTCTTTCCAGCTTTTCAAACACAGGGACTGCCCTAGCCATCCGGTGACGGCCATCCAATGACGAGCCTGCGGTACGGTTATTCAAAAAACTTTCCGGTCTTTTGACACACCGGAAGCCGCACTCATTTTAAGCAAGGGAACAAGAGAGAGACTCGACAGCAGTCTCCTCAGAGCACAACCCTTCGCGATATGCCCTGATCCAGTACGAGACTCGTTTCCTGCGATTCAGCACTCCGGGTTCACACGTAGAATACAAGCCGAGAAGCTCGTCCCGGTAGGCATTCAAATCCGCACGAATCAACTCTTTCAGCCCGTCAGGGAGTCCCTGCCATCCAAAAAGCTCAAACACATCAGCCTGTTCTGTCTGAAGCCCGAAAATGAGTTTGAGACGCTTCGTATTACCCGGGCCATTCAGCTCCAGCCCCTTCTCATCTTCGGGCATTGCCTGCCGAACCGGAACACTGTTCGCATGTTCCATTCCCGGTATGGTTTTCATCTGGTCTAATGTAATTGCTGTATTCATGATTCACTCTGGTGTTAGTGATTGATTCTTGTTTCCTCTTTCAATTACAAGATAATCCCGGGGAGTGACAAGATACTGTCACCCCTAAAATTACTTTTTATTTTTTTTTCACAGGGTGGTAGAATCTCCGGTAAATCCTATCTTTACTGCGTCACAGCACACTCTTTTCCGATATGAACTTTCTGGATACACTTACTTTGCCATTCAGTGACCCGGTTTTGATATTCGCACTGGTAATGGCCATTATACTCATCGTGCCGCTGGTCGCTGCCAAGCTCAGGGTCCCTTCCATTGTCGGCCTGATCATTGCCGGGGCTCTGGTCGGTCAGGGAGCGCTCGGCCTGCTGGAACGTGACAACACCATCATATTGCTGGGGACGGTGGGGCTGCTCTACCTCATGTTTCTTGCCGGTATCTCCATCGATCTGGATAAATTCAGCAAATACCGTGTCAGCAGCCTCTCTTTCGGAGTCATCTCTTTTGGATTGCCTATGGCCGGAAGCCTGCTGCTCGCCCCTCCGCTGCTTGGCTACTCCTGGGAAAGCACACTGCTGCTCGGATCCGTTGTGGGGTCTCATACCCTGCTGGCGTATCCGATTGCAAACCGGCTTGGCATCGGGAAGAATACCGCCGTAACACTCAGTCTCGGCGCAACGATAGTGACCGACGCCCTGTCGCTGACCATTCTGGCCATCGTTGCGGCTACGGTGCACGGTGAGATCAATTTGGAGTTCTGGCTGACGTTTGTCGGGTTTGTCGGGCTGTACCTCCTTATTGCCTCCCTTGGACTTCCCCGGTTGGGGCGCTGGTTTTTCCGCACCATCCGCGACCAGACCAACATCGAATACGTTTTTCTGCTTACCATTCTGTTTGTCTCCGCCTATGTCGCTCAGCTGGTTGGATTGGCCGCCATCATCGGGGCATTTATCGCGGGTCTGACCATGAACCGGCTGGTCCCGGAAAACAGCACCCTGATGAGCCGCCTGCAGTTTGTCGGCAATGTGCTCTTTATCCCGTTTTTTCTCATATCCGTTGGGATGCTAGTGGATTTCCGGTTTTTGGTCTCCCTGGATGTCTGGCTTGTGGCACTGCTTTTCTTCGGCCTGGTAGCGGTTGGAAAGCTGTTCGCCGCCAAACTGGCGCAGTGGTATTACGGTTTTTCAGGTGATGAAGGCTGGGTGATGTTCGGCCTGACCAGTCCGCAGGCCGCCGCAACCCTTGCGGTAACCCTGATCGGTTTTGATATTGGCCTGTTCGATGAACTGGCCGTCAACGCGGTGGTGCTACTGATTCTTTCCACCTGTTTCGTCGGTCCGTATGCGGTTGACCTGTTCGGCCGCCGTGTGGTTCTTCAGGATGAGAAAGCCTCGCTCCAGGCTTCCGATGCGCCGGAACGGATTCTGATCCCGCTCTCCAACCCCGAGACTTCCGAGTCCCTGATGGATATCGCCATGATGATCCGCGGATCAAAAAGCACCGAGCCTCTTTTCCCGCTCACTGTGGCCAGGGAGTCGCGTCATGTCGAAGCCTCGGTAGCTTCCAGTGAAAAACTGCTCAGCCATGCGGTTGTGCATGCGGCAGCGGCGGATATCCCTGTAATCCCGGTTACGCGAGTTGACCTCAACATTGCTTCCGGAATCATTCGTGCCACCAAAGAACTCCGTATATCCGATATTGTCATCGGGTGGAACGGAGTTATTACAGCCCGGCAGCGGATTTTCGGGTCTGTGCTGGACCAGCTCCTGGAAGAATCCGACGAGACCATCCTTGTCTCCAAGATAGATCAGCCGATCAACATCACCCAGCGGGTGTTGCTGGCCGTACCGCCCATGGCCCAGTATGAATCCGGGTTCGGCAACAGCTTCATGACCATAAAGAAGCTTATCAACCAACTGGGAGCCAGACTGGTGGTTCTGGCAACCGACAGCAACCTGAGCCTGCTCAAGCCTTTTATCGAGAAGCAGGAGCCCACGCTGACCGCCGAGTATATCACTGTCCGGAACTGGAGCTCCATCCCCATCATCTTTAAAGAGAAGTTCAAAGCCGAAGACCTGCTGGTCCTGTTCAGCTCGCGCCGGGGATCTATTGCCTGGCAGCCTTCGTTTGAGCGGTTCCCCAGGCAAATTATTCGCAGCATAAACCCGGATAACCTGATTATTGTCTACCCCGCCGAAGTGGAGGATCACCAGAAGCCGACCGCTGTCCTGCGGTTTGATGAATCTCCGCTTCTACCCGATATCTCGGCCAATCAAATCTACATTGCTGATGAGAAGGAGTCCGGCCACGAGTCCGCTATTGAAGGGCTTGTCACCGCTCTGTTCCCGGATCGGGCGGATGTGGCTACCGAAGTTATGCAGCAGCTTAAATCGGTGGACCCGGACAACCTGCCCGGCGACCTCCCCGGTGTGATGCTCAACCATCTCAGTAGCCACTATGTCAATCAGCCTCAGCTCCTTCTGGCCATAAATAGCTCCGGCTTTCGCGTGAAAAAATTCGGAGAGCCGGTCAAGGTGATGTTCATCCTGCTGAGCCCCACACATATGAGCCTGCAGCGGAACCTGCTGATCATGAACCGGCTCGGGCGCCTTATCGGCAGCCCGGACATCAAGAACCGGCTGGCCGCATGCAAGAATATCGACGAGATCAAAAAGGTGCTATCGGCCAAACTAACCATTATGCCGGCCGACGGAAATCAGGCCGGGGCGATTTCCGAGAAATGATCGATGCCAAAACCGGCAGCTGCTATCAATAGTCGTGCTGCGGGTAGATGGATTTTTTCGCAGCCAGCAGGGTGTTTTTCATCAGCATGGCGACGGTCATCGGCCCGACACCACCCGGAACCGGTGTGATCAGGCTCGCTTTTTGAGCGACACTCTCAAAATCACAATCTCCAACCAGCCGGTACCCCTTCTCCGAACCGGCATCGGAAACCCGGTTGATGCCCACATCAATAACCACCACTCCTTCCTTGACCATCTGCCCGGTAATAAGTCCGGGGGAACCCACAGCGACGATGAGGATATCCGCCTGAATGATGTGTTGCGTAAGATCGCGCGTATATTTATGGCAGAGCGTGGTAGTAGCCTTGCCGCTGTTGTTTTCGCGGGAGAGCATGATGGCCATGGGCGATCCGACGATATTGCTGGCCCCTACCACGACAGCGTGCCTGCCCTTGGTCATGACACTGTAGTAACGGAACAGCTCAAGTATGCCTGCGGGTGTGCATGACCGGAATGTGGGCTGACCCACAGCCAGGCGGCCGACATTCATGGGGTGAAAACCGTCCACATCCTTGCGGTAGTCGATGGTTTCAATAATCCGGGAAGAGTGCAGGTGTCCTGGAAGCGGAAGCTGCAGCAGTATGCCGTCGATGGCATTATCCCGGTTGTAATCCCCGATGGCTTCTTTCAGCTCCCGGACCGACATGGTATCGGGAAAGTTTACCGTCTCCGATTCGATTCCCACCTCTTTGCAGGCCCTGGTTTTAGCTCCCACATATGTACGTGAAGCGGGATCATCTCCGATCATGATTGCCTGCAGCTTCGGCGGACGGTTTCCGCGTTTCACCCATTCCTGAACATCCTCCTTCACCTGTTGCCGGATTATCCCGGCGACCTTTGTACCGTCAATAATATTTCTGTTCATGAAGCCGGCGATCCTTCATTTTTATTAAGAGATATCCGAGGTTATTAAGTATCGTCCTTTTGCCGCCCTTAATAGCAGGCTTTCGCGGGATGTCTTGCTCTGTTAAACGCGGACGAAGTGCTGCTCCTCCGAGCGAAACAGCTCGATTATGGTTTCGGCATCGTCGCTGCCAAGCAGTTTTTCACGAAAAGCCGTACTGTTAAGCAGGCGCGAAATACGGCTGAGCATTTTTATGTGTATGCTGTTCTGCGATTCAGGTCCCACCAGCAAAAAGAGAATGTGAACAGGCTGACTGTCGATGGCATCATAGTCGATTGGATCCCTCAACTTCGCGAAAGCGGCGTACGTGGTGTCGATCTGCGATGACTTTCCGTGGGGAATCGCCAGCCCTTTGCCCACTCCGGTCGACATGATATTTTCGCGTTCCATTACCGCTTTTCGCACCGACGAAAGGGTATTCTCATCCAACCGGGATGACAAGGATTCAACCAGTTTGTCAATGGCCTCGATTTTTGAAGAGACGGCCAAATCCGGCATTACATTCGTATTGTCAAGGAGATCGCTGATTTTCATGTTTCAAATACTTGATTCAAGACGACTTGTGAGGCTTGCATCCTGGGTGTTAGAAAACGGAGTTTCCGGACTTCTTCGTAATATCGCGGCGACAGCAGGCCTGCACAGCTGCCATTTTTGTACTATTAGCACGTGCTTGTTTACAATGATCCGGGCATATCCTGAAATATACTGATCGTTCTACTTTCTTCACAAAAGATATTGGCACTCTTTGTATTTACCTTATGATGCCGTCCGTTTAATTGAAGACGCTCACTGGAAAAAAAACACATTCCACCGTACCTTGAAGATTGTACAGACCTGTTCATGGCCTCAGCTAACGCAAGCGCCGCCTTGCAGGCATCATGAGCTCCTTCTCAACAGGCCTTTCGCGGTTACACCCGACCAACCAGAATCCGTTCGCTTTCGCATAATCTATGTCATTTCTGCATCAATCATTCGCTGTTTTTCTGAAGGATTTCCGTCAGGAATGGCGCTCGCGCTTCGGACTGAGTACGGTTCTGGCATTTATCGTATCATCGCTGTTTGTCGTTCTGTTTTCTCTGCGAGCCGATCAGCTGGCGACCTCCGTTCAAAGCGGGCTGCTCTGGATCATCATCCTGTTCGCTTCCCTGACAGCCCTGGCCAGGGTATTCGTCTCGGAGAGCGAACGCGGGACACTTGACCTGCTCCGTATGAATGCCCCTTCTTCTGCAGTGTATGCGGGAAAGCTCGTATACAACTTTCTTTTTACCCTGATCATCACCGTGGTTACGGTAACCCTTTTTGTGTTTATGGTGAATCTCACCGTCGCCAACCCAGGCCTGATGGCACTTGTTCTGATACTCGGAGCTTCCGGACTTGCCGGCGCAACCACCCTGCTGGGCGCTCTGGTATCCCAGGCTCCCAGTAAGGGATCCGTATTTCCCGTTCTGGCTCTCCCGCTTCTGGTCCCGTTGATTCTGTTACTGGTAAGGCTCACACATACGGCACTCGCCCAAACCGGCGACATGGCCCCCTGGAACGATCTTGCCGCCCTGCTGGGCTTTTCCGGTGTTACCATTTCAGCATCGCTGGTACTTTTCGACAATCTTTGGGAGGACTGAGGCCGTTACAATACCTCTAACCGAACTCATCCACCATGTAATGATAATTCAATGACCCATCCATCCCCTTCAGAATCCGGCCTGCTTGGAGAGCGGCGACTCATAGGTCAGCACAGCATTCGTTCCAAAATGCTCCGCATGGTCTCGGATGACCGGTTAAGCCACGCCTATCTGCTCACCGGCCAGCCAGGAACCGGAAAGAAACCCCTGGCACTCGCTTTTGCGGAAGCGGTTAACGGCGTTGAAAACCTTGGAACACCTCCTTCCGGAGAGCGGTCGGCAAGGCGCTCCTGGTATTTCCACCCGGATATTCACGTGTTCCTGCCGCTGCCGGGCAACGTCTCTACCGATGAGTTGCGGGCACGGCTCGAACTTCTGGCCGCCGATCCCTACGAAATCGTGGACTTTTCCACGAGGCCGGCACTGACCGGTCAGGATTCCGGGAAAAACCGCCAGGCGTTTTACTCGAAAGAGTACTTCAACACGCATGTGCGACGGGCCGCCAGTCTGAAACCGGGCGAAGGCCGCCGCAATATCATCATCATATCCAATGTTGAGAAAATGCGCACCGATGTGGTGAACTCCTTTCTCAAACTGCTCGAAGAGCCGGGAAAAAATGTGATGTTCATCCTCACCACCGACAACGTCAATTCCCTGCTCCCGACCGTCATTTCCCGGTGTCAGCTGCTGCCCTGCCAGCCGCTCGCCACAGAGGAGGTTTTTGAGGCGCTGCGAACCTATGACGGTCTGCCCGAAGACCAGGCCCGTTTCCTAGCCAGGATCTCCGGCGGAAACTACAGTTTCACCCGATTTTACGACCTGGAAACGCTGCAGCAAAATCGCGAGGACATCATTCGCTATCTGCGGCTCTCATACACGGTGGATGTGGGTGGAATTCTCGAAATGAGCCAGAAATGGCATGCCGAGTACAACAAGGAGGGGCAGCTTGCGATCATCAGCATGATTGAAACCTTTTTGAGGGATATTGCCCTGTACTCCGCCGGTGTGGATGAATCCATGATTACCAACAGCGACCGTATTGAGGTCATTCGAAACTTCTGCAACACCCTTCGGGATGCCCGGATTGAAGCAATGATCCGAACCCTGGAGGAAGCACGCACCCTGCTGGCCCAAAATGTGCAGGCGAGGCTGCTCTTCACCGTTATCGCCAACCGGTTTGCCGCCTGGATGAGGGGGCTCGAGGCACCCGTTCCCTCCGATGAACCCTGGAAGCATATGCCGGCATATGCAGAGCAGTGATCCATCGCCGGACGCGAAGCTACTCCGGACAAGAATGGCGGATTAGGGTCATGAAGATTAAAAGATACTGGCTGTTTATAAGATACGTTTCTAATGTGGTTACAATTCTAGTTACGAACCAAATCCCGACATGGAATTCCCATTTGTAAAAATGCACGGCGCCGGAAATGATTTTGTTGTAGTAGACGGCAGGTCCGGCGAATATCCCTTTGAGGAGATCAGAAAGATCACCCCCCATCTGTGCAACCGGCGTACCGGTATCGGGGCTGACGGCCTCCTCATGCTCGGTGCCTCCGCGAAGCAGGATTACGCCATGCATTATCTGAATGCAGACGGCTCGCCGGCCGGCATGTGCGGTAACGGTGCCCGTTGCCTGGCATTGTTTGCTTTCATGCAGGGCCTTGAAAGAAAACTGACGTTTGAGGTGGGTGAGACCGTTTATCGCGCGGTCGTCCACAAACAGTACGTCTCCATCCACTTTCCCGTTCACCCGGAACCGGAAGAGCTCACCATCGACGACAATCTTTGGCTCAATATCAACACCGGTACAGAACATGTGGTATCGATTGATGACCGTTACGCAACGGCATCCGACGAGACCTTTCGCCAGATCGGCCGGCGTATCCGAAACCGAAGCGACCTGTTTCCCTCCGGCACCAATGTCAATTTCGCCCATGTCATTGATGAAAACCGGCTCAGCCTGACCACCTACGAGCGCGGTGTTGAAGACCTGACCCTTGCCTGCGGCACCGGAGCCATTGCCACCGCTATCGGATGGCATTACCGCAAGGTGCACCTGGGAGATCCAGGCGACCCGGCGGGATGTACGGAAGGCCACAGGGAACACTACATCCAGGTGGATTGCCCCGGCGGACCGCTTGAAGTATCCTTCGACACCTACTGTGAGAAAAACGACGATATCTGCAACTACACAAAAATCGCATTGCATGGCCCTGCTGTTGCCGTTTATGAAGGACGATTTCCGGCTTGATTTTCGATTGATCCGCTATCCGGTTTTGATTCTGTCTTTTGCGCTGATTCACGGCTGTGGTATTGAGAGCACCCGCCAGTATACTGCCCCACCGGCCGAAGAGATGCTGGAGAACTCGCCGATGGTCAAAGGTCAGGTCGCGCCACCCGAGCATATCCGAAGCATACAGCTCTATCGCAATGATCAAAAAGCCTCCATACCTGCATTCAAGCTGGGTGGAGATGACCGCATTACGCTGCGGTTTGATGAACTGGGCTCCTCTCCCCGGCTGTTCCGGGTGAGGGTCAGGCACAGGAACTCCGACTGGTCCGACAGCCGGCTGGCGCCCGGCTTTTTCCTATCAGGCCATCGGGAGGATTTGATTTCACGAGGGCAGCCCGCCAATGTGCAGCGGCCCGATTATGTCCATTACACCTATCGGTTCCCGAATGACGAGATGCAGTTGACCATGAGCGGCAACTATTTGCTCCAGGTATTGGACTACGAAACCTCCCAAATTGTTTTTTCCATGCCCTTTTTTGTCTACGAAGAGGAAGGCGATATACAGATTGATCTGGAGCGGGTCTTCGGCATGAATGCGAGGTACCGGCTACATCACCAGCCGTTTTCCCGTTACCGCTACCCCTCCTCCGTGATCTCTCCGTTTTCGGATCTGAGTACCTGGTATGTGCAAAACCGGTTTTGGGGTCGGGCGAGAAAAGCGGATGTGCAGGATATCTCGGAAGCCGGGGTGTACGCAACCCATTTGTCACGTCCTCAATCCTTTATCGGGGTATACGAATTTCGACCCCTGAATCTGAGACGTTACGATGATCCCCGGCCCGGTGTTATCGACATCCGTTCGGAAACCACTCCTCCGCAGGTCACTCTGCGGCGGGATGTGGTTAATCTGGATGTGACCCCGGCCACCAGGGCTCCTGCGATACACGGTCGGCCGCGAGACGACCGGAACGCGCGTTATGTGGATGTGCGATTTGAGCTGGAAATTCCGGAGCGTGAGGCCACAGATCTGCCGATCTACATCTACGGACCGTTCAACAACTGGATGATCAGCGATCAAAATCGTATGGAGTACCGGGCTTCCACCAATTCCTACACCGGCCGGGCGATCATCAAGGAAGGTGAATACGACTACAAATATGCCGTTGTGGAAGACCGGCGCATTGATGATCTGCGGCTTGATGACATGTTTGCATCCACACGGCAGGAGTACACGGTCCTGGTTTATTTCCGGGATCCTGTCTTGCAGGCCGAACGGCTCATGAACATGAATAGCAGTTTTTCCTACTGAAACATACGCCTTAGAAGTCGAGCCCGATGCTGAAGTAGTGAACGCGTCTTCCAAAGCCCTCTCCGTCTTCCAGATCGTACGGCCAGGCGATATCATACCGGAAAGGCAGTCCCAGCAGCACGGTTCGCAATCCAAAACCGGCTCCTCCAAGCAGCCCGTCTCGGGTGCTACCGTCCCAGACGGCGCCGGCGTCAATGAAAGCCGCACCCTGGATGTTGTAGAGCGGGAGGATGGGGATGGGACCCGGCAGCATTGCAGCGATAAGCGGGAATCGGAACTCGGCATTGAACAGGGTGAATCGGTTTCCTATCGCCGAGTTAAAGTAGTGGCCTCGCATGGGCAAAGCCGGTAGCGTCAGGAACAGATCTTCCAGGCGATCCGATTGCAGGGAAGCTTCCGCCCAACGGAAGTTGATCCAGTTCTGGATACCACCCATGTAGAAGTTTTGGGAATCGGGTCCGAATGAGGCGGCGCCCGACCCGCGGAAAGCAAACACATAGTTTGCGCCAAGATGAAAATAGCGCCGGTAGTCACCCAGTACCGACACAAAACCGATCATATTGGAGGTGATCGGCGGACTGGCATTCATGCTCAGGGCGTACCTCGACCCGGAGCGCGGTGACAGAAAACCGGGCAACGTCAGATCACGCGTAAACGTGACCTCAGGATTGATGAAAAACGTGTCGTCGGATTCCGATATCCCGCGGTAAACCAGGCTCAGGTCCCTGGAGATATTGTTGAAGCTCACTCCGTAGTCGATTCTGGTAAACTTGTTGAGCGGGTATTGGAAATGGAGTCCGGCCCCGTAATAACGGAATCGAACCTGTTCAATATCGAGCCTTCCGGTAGCCGGGTCTCCGACGAGTATCCGGAAATTGCGCGCCGTATGGAAATAGCGGACCATATAGTTGGTCCGGTTCGCAAAATAGCCGTAGCTCACCTGATAGTCGCTGTTGCGCAGGTCGAACTGAAGATTGGTTACCAGGGTTATCCGGTGGTCGCCCAGCAGGTCGGAAAACTGAAAAGCCGCCATGGCATAGGTTCCGTAATAGGTCCCGACAGAACCCTGTCCATAGGTAATATCCGGTGAAAAAGTGAGCCGGTATCTACGCGGGATGAACCGGCCGTCCTCGGTGCGGGTTTCAAACTGCCGCTCGGCTTCTTCCGTATGGCGAGTGCGGATCAGGTCATCCACATCATCACCAAACACATAATTTCTGAAGTCGATGACACCTTCATCCCGCTCCTCTTCCTCTTCCTCTTCTTCCCGCCGCTGTTCTTCCTGCATCTGCCGCTGCCGCTCCTGCTCCTCGCGAATCATTTCTGCGATGGAAGAGGTCTGCTGCGCGATCAGTGAGACATCTATACGTTCCAGGTCGTCGGGAAACATGGAGAAGGCGAGTCCGAGTGCAGGCACCCGCTGGTCACTGCTCTCGCTGAGCCTGCGCTCCGCCCAGTGATTGTTTCTGAGCGGCTGGGTTTTTCGACGTTCGAAGGGGTCCGAAAGGGTAAAAACGTGTACAAACCCGCGGTTGTAGGAGTTAATCGCAAGCAACCTGCCGTCTGCGCTTATGGACATCTGCATGACCCCGGTGATCAGATCTGTCAGCGGATAGCTTGTGCGGGAATCCAGATCCATCTCATAGACATTGGGGATACCGTTCTGGTCGGAGATATAGATGAGGCGCCCGTCTCTCGTCATGATCGGCCGGTATTCGTTCCAGTTGGGCGTACTGGTAAGGCGTGTTGCCTGGCTGGAGCCAAGACGAAGCATGTAAATATCGCTTTGTCCCAGGTTGGGGTTCAGCAGTACATTCGATTGGGTTCTGAAGGTATTGACTCGCGTATAGGGTCCGCGGTCGGAGGCGAACAAAATCGCCTGGGAATCGGCTGTCCAGGAGGGGTCCCAGTCACTGAAAACGTCATCGGTACCGCTGATGAAATCGTCATTCTCAAGATCATAAATATAGATATTGGTAAACGGGCCACGGTTTCCCTGAAATGCGATTTTGGTGCCGTCCGGTGACCATGACACCGAACCGATGGCATCCAGTTCGGGAAACAGGATTTTTTGAACATTACCGGTGCGATACTCCACGATGGCCAGGTCGACCGATCCCCCGGAACGTGTCGAAAGCGTGATGTACCGGCCGTCGGGCGACCAGGAGAGATTGGGCCTGAGAATATTCAGCTCTTCAAAATCCACATTGTCTTCGCCTTTGATCAGCGTTTTGACTCTGCTGCCATCCCGTGCATTCAGCACCACCACATCAAAAAAACCACGCGCATTGGTGATAATCGCCACCCGTTCTCCGTCCGGGGAAACTGCCGGACTGGTATTGTATGCCCTGCGGAAGTCGCCGGTCGTAAGCAGGCGGCCTATGTCTCGTAAATCTTCCCTGACCTCAACTTCCGGGAAGTATCGGCGTCGGTGCCAATCCTGAAACCGCTCATTCAGCTCCGACATATCCAACCCGAGCGAACTGCGCAATCCTCCGGGTACGCTGCGAGTCTGCCTCACCCCTTGCAGAATTTCCCCGATTTTCTCCCGTCCGTACTCTTCCACGATAAAGTTCCAGAATGCCTGGCCTCCGCGATAGGCCATAAAGCCTCTCATTTGCACAATCGGGGGCAGGTTGTTGTTGATAACCGCATCCCGGATGTACATGTCGGTATCGGTATCCCAACCCTGTGACACATATTCGGCAAGCCCCTCTTCAAACCAGAGCGGGATATTGAGCTGAATATTGTTCTGGATGATGGACTGGATGGTTCCGCCGTAAAACATGTCATTGAATACGGCATGAACCAGTTCGTGGTGCAGGACCTGACGGTAATCACCATAATGTCCCATGAAGGGAATGGTGATCCGGTTCTTGATTTTGTCGGTCACCCCGCCGATTCCCTGGGCATCCACCGGCAGCGGTACCACGTTGGTTTGGGTAAAATCGGTATGGGAATCGTAGATGATGACCGCGATCCGGTCGTTCAACTCGTGGCGAAAATCGTTTCTGAGCTGCGTATACGATGCCTCAAGCGCTTTGGCCGTAAATTCTGCCAGGTAGTAGTTTTTTGAGTCGTAGTAGTACACATCGAAGTGCTCCGACTGGATAAAGCGCCAGTCAAATTGTGAATACTGGACCCGGTTTTTGCCGAATCCGAAGTACTGGGCATTGAGGTCGGAGGTGACCGTCAGGGTAGCCAGCAGCATAATCATAAGGATCCAGCCCGATCGTTTCCGTGCCTGTGTGCTGCCAAGGCCGGCCGATAACCGTACTTTGTTGAGTTTCATCATGACCCGATACATCATATCGTAATTACACATTATTCACGGTGCCATTATATGGCGCATGTCTGTCTGTTTTACTGCCTCCGGCGCTTTTCGCCATCTGCCCGTCAGGCCGGAACAAAATCTATTTGGCGCTGTTCGATGTCCGTCCGGACCACCCGGGCCTTGATGGCATCACCAAGGCGGAAGATCCTGCCTTTGTTACGTCCTCTGAGTTGATGCCTGCTTTGATCATAAACATAGTAATCGTCATCAAGTTCCCGCACAGCGATCATCCCTTCACAAAAGCTTTCATTCAATACAACAAACAAGCCTTTTTCGGTAACCCCGCTGATCACGCCTTCAAATTCGTCACCGATGTGACCCGACATGAATTCCACCTGTTTCAGTTTGATGGAATCCCGCTCCGCGACAACTGCGTCCTTTTCTTTCTGGCTGCAGTGATCGCCCAGGCCGAGCAGCTCCTGAAAACCGTATCCCGGAATTCCTGCCGCATACTGCTTGAGCAAACGGTGAACGATTAAATCCGGATAACGTCGAATAGGGCTGGTAAAGTGTGTGTATTCCTTAAACCCGAGTCCGTAGTGGCCGATATTTTTCGGGCTGTAAACAGCCTTTGCCATGGAGCGAAGGATGAGCTCGTGGATGGCGTATTTGAGGCTGGTCTGATTGGCTTGTTCGATCAGGCGATTAAGCTGTCCGGAGGTCACCTTGCCGTCTTTCACGGAAAACTCTATCCCCAGGGGCCTTACGTTTTCAACGATATTTTTGAGTTTTTCCGGGTCCGGGCGATCATGGATGCGATAGAGGAACGGATGGTTGTTCTTACCGAAGCGATCGTCCCGGTCCTGCTCCGCCTTCTCCTTGCCGCCCTTCTTCTTTTTGGAGCGGATATACCTGATATGCATCGCCACGGTTTTGTTGGCCAGCAGCATGCACTCCTCCACCAACCGGTGAGCCAGAAGCCGGTCCTTGACAAACACGCCGAGCGGCTTGCCGTTTTCATCCAGCCGGAAGCGGGGTTCCGGCGTATCAAGATCAATCGAACCCTGCCGAAACCGTTTTTCAGTAAGCATGGACGTCATTTTGGCAAGCGTTTGGATAGCCTGCTGATGCGGCCCCTTCCTGCCGTCAATAATCTCCTGAACCTCTTCGTAGGTAAACCTCCGGGATGAGTTGATGACCGTCTCTTCGATGGTGTAGTTGACTACGTTTCCGTCCGGTGTAACCTCCATAAAACAGCTGAAGGCCAGTTTGTCCTCATTCGGGCGCAAACTACACACGCCGTTGCTCAGACTTTCGGGAAGCATGGGAATGACCCGGTCAACCAGATAGACACTGGTAGCGCGTTCCCGCGCTTCATCATCCAGAACATTCCCTTGCTGGACGTAGTAACTCACATCGGCGATATGCACTCCCAGATAGTAGTTTCCGGAATCGAGCACATCGATACTCAGCGCGTCATCAAAATCTTTGGCATCATGAGGATCGATGGTAAACACTTCCAGCGACCTGATGTCCTTGCGCCGTTTGTATTCCCTGTCCGGTATGGCGGTGGCCACATTGTCCGCGAACGACTCCACAGCCGGCGGAAACGCGGCTTGAAGCTCATTTTCGGCCAGAATGGAGAGTATGGCAGCATCGTTGGTTCCTTTTCTGCCGAGGATTTCAAGCACTTCGGCTTCGGGAAGCGACCGGGGGTGGATCCAGTCGACCAGCCGGAAGGTCACTTTGTCGTTGGTTTTGGCACCATGGGCATGGTCCGGGTGCACGAAAAACTCTGTCCCCGCCGACTTTTCATCCGGTTCAATCAGCCAGGCGTTTTTCGCATGCTCCCGGAATGTGCCGACAAAGAACTTTTTGCCTCTTTCCAGCACTTCGACAACCTTGCCTTCGGTCCGGTCGCTGCGCGATTTATTGAGGATGGAAACCTTAACCAGGTCTTTGTTCAGGGCCGTATGGGTGAATTTGGAAGGAATACGGATATCGTCCTCCCGCCCCTCTACCCGGACATACCCGCTGCCGTGCCGGGTCATGGAAAAAATACCTTCAACGGTATTGCCGCCGCGCTTGTCGTCACTCAGTTTGACTTTTCCTTTTTTCTCGGTAATCAGGTTTCGTTTCTGCAGTCTTTCAATGGCCTTCTGAAACCGCTGTGCTCCTTTATTTCTGGGAAGCTTGAACGCCCCCATCAGCGCAACGGTGGGCATCCATGTATCGGGATGCCTTTCAAGCATTTCAAGTATAAGGTCTTCCAGGTGAATTTTCTTTTTTTTCATCTCGTGATATTTGGTGATTTACTCTTCATCTTCATCGTCATCTCTGTCCAGCAGACCGAAGACGGTTGTTACGTTGCGCCACATTCTCTGTCCGAACTCCTTCCAGGAGTTGAACCGGAACTGTGCTTCCAGTCCCACGCCATTCACGTTCTCCACTTCTGCCTGGGTTCCCAGAATGGACATGAGCATCGGGTCCTTCCGGTGGAACACCTCGACCGAGAGGTTGGGGTTGATCCGGTAGGTTGCGCCCAGGTCGCCGATATTGGTCTCTTCGCCGCCAACTTCGCCTTCCCTGCGGAGCACCAGCCGATCGTCAAACAGGCGAAGCGCAATTCCAAGATCGGCCTGGTCAAATCCGAAGAGATTCAAATCCACATCCAGATTCACCAGGTTGTCGCTCAACAGTGCATTGATCTGTGAGGAAAGCAGCTGGCTGATGCCGACCTGTCCGGCACGGGCCTGGAGTGTGCTGCCGAACTCCTGGGTCTGGGTGTCGCCAACCAGGGCTCCGGAAATAAAGCTTCCGGTAAACAGCAGGCTGGTGGCCTGGATCAGTTTTTGCTCTTCGCTGTTCAAAACGTTCAGTACTGCGGCATTTTGTGTGGCATCGATGGCATTCGGAAACTCAAAATAGAAATCGTTCGCTATATTGTCGATGGGACCGGTAATTTCCAGCAGCAATTCCACCGGAATTCGGTTGATCTGTTCTGTCGCATCACCTCCGACCAGCGGCGCGATGTTGGGCCGGGCCCGATAGACGGCGGTAATGTTCAAAAGGGCATTGGCCGGATCCCCCTCCCAGCGAATACTCCCCCCCTCGCGCAGAGTGAACCGGCGAGTAAGGATATCTCCACCAACAAACAGGTAGTCTCCGTCGGTGACATCAAAATTCCCGAATATCTGCAGGTTTTCGTCTTCGAGGGTGATACGGACCCTGCCCTCTCCCCTGGCATTGACAATCTCGCCGGTTACAGGATCGAAAATCAGCTGGACGGTCGAATTGGGCGCGGCAACAAACTGCAGATCCATTCGGAACACTTCCATGAAAGTGCGGTCGATCTGGCGCAGCACTTCGGGGTCGGCCAAAACATGACGCCGCAAGTCGACATCATCGAAATCCTTGACAAAGCGGATAAAACGCCCGCGCTCATCGCCTATACCCTGCTCCGAAAGCGGTATGGCCAGCCGGGAGCGGGAGGTGGTGCGAATCGGCTCGGTAGTCCGGACAAAAGGCGAGATATTGGATCCGGTAATCGTGACCACGCCCGTACCGGCAACACTTCCGTAAAACGGCACTTCGGGACCGTCAGAGTTGTTCAGGAACAGAAACTGATCCATCCGGAGCTCCAGGTCCATGAATTTTTCCGCCTGGAAATCATTGAAATCGTATCTGCCAGTGAGGATTCCTGTCCCACCGTTCCTGTCGCTCCCGGTGATACGGTGGATTTCAACCCCATCTTCCCTGTTTACCGATACGGTTCCGTTAAGCACGTATTCTGTCTCAAAAAACACCGGTTCGACAACGACGTCTTCCACTTCAAATTCACCGTCGAAATAGATGTAGTCGTAATTCCCGGATATAAACCCGGTTCCATGGCCGGGCCCTTCAATGGATTCAAATACGCTGTCCATGATGTAGGTAAGCACCCAGGAGTCAATCTGCCGCGCATCGACATCGAAGTAATAGAGCGTATCTGCACTTTGAGCTGCATCGGGAGGCTTGAACCATCCCCTTGCTGATATGTCCTGTCCTCTCTGGTTGTTGCTCTCAAGATATCCTGAATACGTTTCAGGATGGGTGTAGACTCTCAGATCCGTATCGAAGCGGTTCAGCCCTGCGTTGTATTCGCTTCGCAAAGTGATGTCGCCGATTACACGGCCGTCAAACAGCAGACCGCTGGCATCCAGGTCTCCGTGCAGCACCGGATTTTGAAAAAGGCTGCGGGTCACCAGATCGGCATTGAGAGTTCCTTCAAAGGAAACCCTGCCGTCAATCATGCGCGATATCCGATCGAGATTGACATCGGCAAAATGATACGCCACCGAATCATCTTCCTGGTTGCTGAAAACTCCGTTGACGAAAATCTGATCCGTTCCACTTACAAGATGAAAACCCTCGACGTGCAGGCGGCCTTCTTTTTCGTATTTGAGCCGCGGTGTATTCTCTGCATTCCAGAGGTACCGCCTGTTGCCGACAACCAGCCGGTCGATGGATGCCTGCAAGTCCTTTTCGGCAAGGCGCGCCGTCACGTCCGCCTCCAGTAGTACTTCATTGGCAAAATTTGCAATTCGGCTGCTACTTGATAGTGAATCGTCCGAGATATCAATCGCCCAGGAAAGCGTGTCCAAACGGTGATGCTGGTAGCTGAGATGATCGGCACTCATATCCATCACAATGGTCTGACGCTCCCGCAGCCTTTTGCTGTGCCGGAAGCCGGCCCTCAGATCCAGTGCCGATCCGGTTATGGAAATATCCTTCCAGGCCGTTCGGGGATCACGCCATTGCGCAGACAGGTCAAACCGTTCTCTGTCAGCAAGCAGATGCACATCAAGCTGAGCCCGCGACTCAAGAGTGTTTTCTCCGGTCAGGTAGGCTTTGAGCAGCTCCAGGTCCTTGACCTCCAGGACAATTTCCAGATCCAGGCGTCCGAATTCACCGTTGTCCGGCATCAGATTCGGGGCCGCAGTCAGGGTATCCGTTTCGGCAAACAGGTATTCTTCCTCCACTCTGTGGGCAAAGAAGCCCCCCCAGTGCTCATAGAGGGGATACAATGAAGATATGGCAACCTGGCCCTCAACAAAAAGATCAAGAATACTGCTTGTCAGGCGGAGTGACCGCCTGCTCTCTTCGGGATGGTTAAGATCAAGATAGAGCTGATGCGCATTGAGTTCATTTCCGTTAATCGCAGACGGCATCACATCCACAACAATACGTCCGTGCCAGGAATCCGGGCTCAGTCCGTGCCAGTTGATATCGTACTCCATCTCCAGTTCGGTTTGCGGCAGCTTCCCGTTCTGAAAAACCTTTTGAAGATCGATGTCGGACGACTGGCCGGAAATGACAAATGCGGGGTCTGTCCCGGAAAAGTCGACGGATCCCTGACCGTCCAGACGGCTGCTCTCCCTGATGTAGACAAATTCATGTTCCAGCAACCGGTTGGCTAGTTCTCCTTTATATTGAAGCTCCGGCACATGGAACGTATCGATGTAGGAGTCTTCCAGCAGCAGCTCCAGATTCATCCCGAAATCATCGGAAATCAGGCTTTCGAACGTCAGTGTGGCATCGAGGTTAAGCCGGGTGGATACCGGAACGCCTCTGAAAAGCTGCCTTGCATCGATCCTTTCGCCCTGAACCGTCAATTCGGAGGAAAAGGATGCGTCGAGTCCGATGTTTCCCTGTGTAGTGAGGAGGCCTGACGGCAGTGCCCATTCAAGTTCCAGGTCCAGGGCATTCGCGGTGCCCTGCATCCATCCTGTGCCGCCAACCGATGCCATTTCGTCCGATAGTACATCCCCGAAACCGGGAACCAGCAACTGCAGCGTAGCTTTATCAAAGTCAAATGACTGGAGATCCAGGGAATAGGTCAGGGTGGATCGCTGCAGGTAGTTTTGCAGCATTGCGTCAAATGACACCGTGTTGCTCCCGCTGCTGATACTGACATCAGACAGGCTCAGCTGATCACGATGACCCGAAGCTTCCAGAGCAAGTTCAATTCCATCAAAAGCGCTAAGCCGGTCAATGTCCACAAGGCTGAGCAGTCCGGGTGAGAGCCATGCATCCTGAAGAACGACCTGGTAATAGGATTCCCTGAACTGAGATCCGAGGCCACCGGCATAGAAATCAATCCCGGTGAACTCACTGTTCCAGTCCAGATGTGAATCTCCCAGGCGCATCTGCATCGCATTCATCTCGAAATAGTGGCTGTCGTTGTAGATTTGTCCGGACAGCGAAAAATCGAGGTCATCAAACTCCCTGAGCTGAAGCGTCAGATAGGTGATATCCAGATAACGCTGCTCCATGGTGAGCTCCACGAACAGCTCGGTGTTGATGTCGCCAAGGGTAACGGATTCCGCAGGCATATCGAATCCGGGAAGCTCGGGCGGGTCCACAAAATGAAGGGTTCCCTCGCGAACCTGGACAAACGGAGCGAAAATATCGATGGCCTCGATGGAGGAGCCACCGGTATCGTAGGTACCGGACTGGCGCTCCTTGCGTACCTGAAATGCTTTTTTGATCGTCAGGTCACCGGCCTCACCCGACCGTCTCAGGTAAATATTGGGCCGGTCCAGGGCAATGTCGTTGATGGTGATGTGGTTCCTCAGCAGGCCGATCAGATCGACACTGATGCGCAGGGATTCGAATTCGGCAACCGTTTCCTCTTCATATTCAAGAGTAACCGACTTCAGTTCCAGATGCAGCGGCAGGACTCCTCCTATCTGACCGATGGCAAGTTCTCCTTCATACGTTTCATTGAACCAGTTTTCAAAGCGAACGGTCAGGTAATCCTTGACGGGGTCTGTCTGCAGGGCCAGAAACAGGACTCCTGCAAATAGCAGCAGTGTCGCCAGTACCACCAGCACGCTGCTCCAGAAAATCCGCCAGACAATATATAGGAAGCGATAAATCAACGATGGGTTTCCGCTATGGTTATGTCGGTTATGTTGCGAAGTAACGGTATTGTGAAATTACGAGAAACCAGCTCCTAATTCGTCATGGTGCCTCCAGAACACGAAATACATGTTCCCAGGCTTCATAAAGAATGGCAGGATCCTCAATGCGTTCCAGTTTGGGTCTGCCCGGTTCTTCAAGCAGAACCAGCTGGATTGAGCTGTCCCTGTTTTTCTTGTCATGGTGCATCAGGGCGACAAGCTTGTCTATCTGGCTTTCAAATCGGTTCAGTTTAAGGTTGTACCAGGTTCTGAGGGATAGCAGCGGCTCGTTGTCAACCCGGCCACCCCGAGTGCCGGATACATATAACGCCGCAATCATACCTGCATATACGGCTTCTCCATGATTAATATTGCGATAGCCGTCCAGGGTTTCAAGCGCATGGGCAAAGGTATGGCCGAAATTCAGCCAGGCCCTTTTTCCCGCTTCCCTGGCATCCTCCTGAACGATTCCGGATTTGATCATCACCGAACTGTGAACCACCTCCCACAGCAGCTGCGGTTCCCTGGTTGCGGGATTCGCAAGAGCGGCTCCCTGCTCAAGGAGTTTGCTGTCGCGGATATATCCGTACTTCAGCACCTCGCTGATGCCGCAAAGCCATTCCCGCTCGGGGAGAGTATCCAGAAACTCCGTGTCGAAAAGGACCGCTTCGGGATGATAGAAGGCCCCGATGGTGTTTTTTCCAAAGTCATGGTTGATGCCCGTTTTCCCGCCGACAGCACTGTCGACCATGGCGAGCAGTGTAGTCGGGACCTGATACAGAGGCAAGCCTCGCAGCAGGGAAGCTGCAGCAAACCCGGCCAGGTCGCCGGTCACCCCGCCGCCAACAGCCACAAGCGGCGTATTTCTTCTCACCTGTCCGGATAAGGCAAAATCAATGATGCCCTTCCAGGAAGCAATGCTCTTGGATCCCTCTCCGGGTGGAAGCTCGAAATACCGGCATATGCCTGGAGGAAAAGCCGACTCCACACGAGCGCGATGAGCGGCCAGTACATTCCGGTCGACGACAACGATCGGACCGGCGTCCACACCGTTCGGATCACTCGTTTCGGCCAGGGCCGGCAGTGCCTTCTGCCGGAGCTCCTGCAGCGGCTGAAACAGGAAAAAGCGGCACTCTGTTTCGTCAGCTGTTTTCAGCGATGGCAGCTGGTGCATATTTTCTCAATAGCGTTAACGTTTCATTGGCTGTTTGGGATACGGGCCAGTTTCCCCGGACGGTGACCGCAACATCCGCCGTTTCATATGCGGGTTCCCGCTCGCTGAGCAGAGTACGGATTCTGATACGCAGTTCAGGGTCGTCCAGTAATCGGCCGTTCCCGTCACGCAAAAGGGGGCGGCGGGTATCCCTTTTGAGACGTTCCAGCAATATATCTTCCGGCACCTTCAGATAGACCATTATTGCCCGTTCCTGAATCAATTTTCGGGATGGTTCAAGCTGCAGGGCGCCCCCACCCAGGGAGAGCACAAGCCGGTCCAGCACGAGCATCTGTTGCAGCGTTTCATGTTCAAGCTGCCGGAAAACGGATTCTCCTTGCGTGCGAAAAATCTCCTGAATCGGCACCCCTTCCCGGTCTTCAATTGCTTGATCCAGGTCACGGAACTTCCAGCCCAGCCTCTTGGCGAGCTTTTTTCCGACCGCACTTTTCCCCGATCCCATGAAACCGGTGAGCACAATAATGGATTTCTGGTTCATGACCACAAAATTACAAAAAAATGATACGCTTTCTCACCGTGAATTGGGGCTGATTCTGAATCGTATTGAGCTGCCGGCGGGATTATTCGCGTTCCGGTTTTACAGGCTCGACCATTTCCACCCGCTCACCGGTTACCGTTACCTCACCGGGCCTGGCCCCTTTTGGCTTGCGGACATGCTTGCGTTTGGCCATCATTACCGGTACCAGTGACGAGCCCGATTGTTTGGAATAGGCCGCCGCACAGGCCGCAGCACCGAGAAGCAGACTGCGGTCGGGCCAGTCCGCCGCTCCCCGGTTCCGGACAATAACGTGGGAACCGGCCGTTCCCCTGGCATGCATCCAGATATCTTCCTTGTGGGCACGTTTGAGCAGCTCATCGTTGCTCTTTGCACTTTTCCCAATCCAGACCTCATATCCCTGAATGGTCATTTCACGAAAAGGTCTCGCCTCCTGTTTTTCACCGGAAGAAGCCAGGCCAAACTTCTGCAGCTGCTCTCCCCGCCTCTTTACCCATTTCTCCAGCTCGGACGGATGTTCAATTCTTTCCAGTTCCTCCGCCATCCTGGAAAGGTCATCTTGCTGGGCAGCCACCATTTTTCTGTTTTTGGCGGACAGGGAGGCCTCCCGCCGCAACGCCGCGGATTTGTCATAATACCGGTTTGACGCGTCGATCAGCGTTTCACCCGGCCGTACCGGGATGGCGATCTTCTGCTCCGGGTTATCCCATCCGGATACTGTCACGTGGTCAGCGGTTACCGGATTCCCGGGATCGGGCTGGCTCATCAGCATATGTCCGTATTGCTGGAAGGTATCAGACTTCTGCACCAGTTCCGGCGCCCTGCGGTATTGTTCCTCCTGTTTTTTCAGACTGCCGATTTTTTTCTGAAGCATTTTCAGCAATACATTTTTCCTTGGCAAAAGCCGGTACTTCCGGTTTTCGGAGAGGAACAGAAAACGCACCGCATCGTTGACCGAGTCGAAGGTGTGTTCGGGAGGATGTGACAGATAGCGGCGGGGCAGCAGACTCAGGTTGCCTTCTGCCGTTACAGAAACCTCCTCCGGATTCAGCAGATGGTGCCTTAGCTCATGAATTTTGCGAGTCAACGCCTCCGGCGACAGTTCGTCAAGCCGGCATGTATCCGTCAGATCCGGAATCAATCCGCGCGGGAACTGTCTGTCTACGGCAATAACGCGTTTCCTGATCGGGAGCGATGCAAGGTCTTCATCTTCCCGAACATCCCCGTGCCGAAGCGGCTGGTGCGGCTCGGGGGCGGGATTTCCCCTGTTCCCTGCAGAATCCTTGAATGATGCAAGTATAACCCCCTCATGAACCAGGAACACATTGGGCCGGCTGCTGAACGGCTTGAAAAGGAGTTCCAGGGATGCGCCTTCAAAACCTGTCCGTATCAGCCGGTCGGCCTGGGAAACAAGCTCAAATTCCAGAACCTTGAGCCCGTAAATCTCGGGGAAAAAAGATGCGGTATTATGTGAAGGTTTCCCGGTTCTGCCATCCAGAAACAGGGCCGTTCCGGGCGAAGAAGCCGAAAAGGTCAGTTTACCGGCCCCCTCGTGATCAAAATAGATATCCAGCTGATCTTTTCGGTAAGATGACACATCCCTTACGATCATTCCGGAAATTTTGTATCTTAGCTCTTCGACCAGATATTGTAATGTGTAAAAATTATTCATACTGTTTTTAAAAGGTAAGAAGCGCTTCTCAAGCTTAAAGTATAACTATGAATTACCCCATATTCAGCTTGATTGTAAATCAAATCGAAAACCGGTTCTCAGAGAGAGGAATCAATGTTGAGCAGTTTCGCGTATGGAATGAAAACAAGATCAACGCGACCGGACTGGAAATCGTGATGAATCTTTCCACACGTTCAGATCATATCAGAAAAATGGCGGTCAACCTGGACTGGGACAAGTTCCGGGAAGCGGGCCTGGCAAAACAACTACCCGGTATGGAAAAACACCCGCTGCTGAATGATGAGGCGTTCTCGGGTAAAAAACTCTCCCCGTATATCGATGTTGAAACCGTGTGGCATTTCAATGAGGAAAAGCTGTACAGCAAACTCGACTCAACCGTTGGAAACCGTCGCATAGAAGCGGCCAGTCACTGGATGGAGCATATCAACAGGGAGTTGAAAAAAGTGCTCTCTGAGGATAACCTGATTACCCGCTGGCATGTGGAAATCGAGGGTGACCTGAACGGCCGCTTTGTGACAGACATGAGCCTGATCTCCTACAGGCAAATTCATCTCGAGGACTTCAAATCACTGAATGAAGTCCATCGCCATGTGGCTCAAAACCTGCAGAACATTCTCCTTCGTACGGATGAAGTCCTCAAAATAGCTTCCAGAACACTGGAATTGGCGGCCTGACAGGCCTGCCGCGGCTTAGCCGATGCTACGGGTCGGGTACTTGCGCTACGGAACAGAAGTGCAGTAATCGTCATCTCGTCTCAACAAGATCTAATAACTGCTTTTACTGAATTCAATCCCACAGTAATAATGTTTCCACGTCCGGCTGATGCTTCAAAAGGAAACAGGCGGGCATGCGAACACACCCGCCTGTCGTATCGAAATAGTAAGTGATAAAAAAAGCTGTCCGGTGCTATTTCTTCTTGTGCCGGTTTTTTCTCAGTCTCTTCTTTCTTTTATGCTTAGAAATTTTTGCTCTTTTTCGTTTTTTTCCGCTTGGCATGCTTTTCGATGTTAAATGTTCGTATTAGTGAAAAAGTTCGTGATGATAACGGTCAAGATAGCCCTGCACCACCTGTTCCCATTCCGAATTCTCAGCGAGACTTAGTGTCTTGTCAAAATAGGCGACACTCTCGTCCGTATTGCCCGTCTGATGCAGTAATACGGCCATATTGAAATGGGCTCTGATGCTTCCGGGATCTGTTTCCAACGCCTTGTCAAGCGCCTCATACGCTTTTTCCGGCATTAGCAGGCTCAAATAAACAGCCGCCAGGTCTGTTCTCAGGCCCGGATCTTCCGGCCCGGCTTCAAGAGCTTTAATATACAGCGATTCCGCCTTTTGTGCGAGACTTTTTATTGCGGTGTCCCCCTCCTCTTTTCCTGCCGCTTCGAAGTAAAGGCCGGCAGCCAGTATGTAATCCTCACGATCCTCTGTAAGGCGCGCCCTTCGGGCGGCATACTCTGCGGCGCTGTCCGGGAGTCCGGCATCGGTGTATATGCGAATCAGCTCACCGTAATAGGGAAGACGGGTTCGGCTTCGCTGCAGGGTGTCAAGCACGGAATGAATGTAGCCAACCCTCTGTTCGTCAATTGAAGGCGGACTTGGTTCCGCCACATTGCCCCGAATTTCGCCGGAATCGGCCTTATATGTTTCGCTGTCACCGGGGCTTCGGCTGTCCCAGTATATTACGAAGGCAAGTGCTGTAATGGTCACGCCAAGAACGACCAGAATAAACCAGCGATTAAACATGTAAATAGAGTGATTATGAGCTGTTGCTTCGGATTTGACTCAATCCTACGATGTGCGGATCGCGATTGTTGACGGTGCCACATTTCGCCATTGCACAATCGCAATAACGGATACCGTTGCACCAAACCGGACTGTTCATAATGCAAAAAAAAATATCCGGCGCTACTGCAAGAGCATGTACCGGATATTTATGAAATATACGATTCTCAGGTGAATATATACTACAGCCAGATTACGAGTTCCACTGGCTGTTCACCCCCTGCTTAAACTCCTTGGAGACTTTGAGTACGGGAACATGCTGCTCTGGCACCGTAACTTCCTCGTTGGTCTTCGGGTTTCGGGCAATTCTTTTGGCTCTTTTGACCACCTTGAAAGTACCGAAGCCTCTGAGTTCTATTTTCTCACCTTTTTTCAGCGATTCAATCACTGTATTCAGAAAACCATTTACTACGGCTTCTGTTTCAATTTTGGTGATTCCTGTGTTTGAGGCGATGATTTCAACGATGTCTGCCTTTGTCATAGCTATCTGATTTTTGTTGTGGAATATGCTTCGCAACTTCTTTATGTAGAAGTAATTACGACTATACTAACAAAATTTGGCGCACAGGGTTCCCGGAAAAGGTCGATTCTTGCAAAAAAAACATGAATATGAGTTCGGCTTTTTTCATGTAAGGCAAAAAATACCTATCATTTCCGGGTAGTTGTCCTGTCGAACGGGTTGCGCAGATTGTCCGGTTGAACCTCGTCATAAACCGTTCTTCGCCTTGTTTTCGCTGATCAACCCATCTCCCGAAATTCATAATCCACACGTATGGAGTTGTTTGAAACAGTTATAAACACCCTCGAAAAACTTGTCTGGAATACCCCCGAAACAATGCCGCTCATGGTGATCGCGCTGTTGAGTTTCGGGTTGTTCATAACACTTCGCCTCGGATTCATCCAGGTCAGGAAGTTCAGACATGGTCTGCAGGTTCTCTCGGGAAAGTATCATGACAAACGGGATGACGGTGACGTCAATCACTTCCAGGCACTGAGTACGGCACTGTCCGCTACCGTAGGTATCGGCAATATCGCGGGTGTGGCGCTCGCCATCCACTTCGGCGGACCCGGTGCACTTTTCTGGATGTGGCTGACAGCCATTTTCGGAATGGCCATCAAGTACAGCGAATGTACCCTGGGCACAATATATCGCCGGAAAAATGCCGATGGATCCGTTTCCGGCGGCCCCATGTATTACATCGAGCGAGGCCTCGGGAAAAGATGGAAATGGCTTGCTGTGGCATTCGCCTCCTTCGCGGTCATATGCTCATTCCTCACCGGTAACGGTGTACAGGCAAACTCGGTGGCCGATGCCATGCAAAGCACCTTCGGCATTCCAAAAGTACTTACCGGCCTGGCTACCGCTACCGCTGTGGGACTGGTCATTATCGGAGGTATCAAGCGAATCGGTATTGTTACGGCCCGCCTGGTTCCCGTTATGGCCGCTTTCTACCTCATCGGCGCGATGATCATCCTGATCATTCACCACACCGAGCTCCTTCCCTCGCTCGCGCTCATCTTTACTTCCGCATTCTCCCCCGAAGCCGGAGCCTTCGGAATCGGTGGCGGCGCGTTCATGGTCACTTTCGTCTGGGGTATCCGCCGCGGACTCTTCTCCAATGAAGCCGGACAGGGATCCGCGCCCATCGCTCATGCAGCATCCAAAACCGATCAGCCGGTAAGAGTAGGCGTTGTGGCGCTGATGGAACCTTTCATCGACACCATTATCATCTGTACGATGACCGGCCTGGTCATCATCACCACTGCATCCTGGGATACCCACCACCCGGCCAACCTGAACCTCAACCACCAGGAACTTGCTTTCGTCGTTCAGCAGGATACCGGGGAATCCGACAGCCAAACCATCCATATCGAGCAGGGACTTCCCGTCGACGGGGAGATCCTCTATTACGGATATCCTGTTGATACCCTCTTTACCGATGCCGAAAGAGCTTTCCCATTTACAGGCTCTCTGGTCATTGGAGTCGACGGCGCCCTTGCCTTCGACCGTGATGATGAGCCGCACACCCATCTGCATACCGGGGTCATCCAGAACGGCGCTCCGCTTACCGCCGCAGCCTTTGAGCGGGGTTTGTCCCCCTTGTTCCCTGGCGGACGATACCTGGTCACCATCTGCGTTTTGTTGTTCGCCATATCCACATCCATCAGCTGGAGCTACTACGGCGACCGATCCATCCAGTACCTGTTCGGTGACCGATCTATTTTTTATTATCGCATCGTCTATGTGCTCATGCATTTCACCGGCGCCATCGTTTCACTGGGCCTGGTCTGGACCTTCGGCGACATCATGCTCGGACTGATGACCCTGCCCAACCTCATCGCACTTTTTGCGCTTTCGGGCGTTGTATATAAAGCCACCCAAAAATATTTCGACAACCCGGATATTTAATTCAGAGCTATTTTCCATGATTTCTCCCGATTCCGTTACCATTGTGGACCATCCCGTGGTCGCGCGCGACCTCACCATCCTGCGCAACAGAGAAACCCCGCCCCCCGTTTTCAGGGCCGCACTGAGTAGAATTGCTATTATACTGGCCTATAATTCTTTAAAAGGCCTCCCCTTAAAAAAAGTTGAAGTAGAAACACCGATTCAGCTCACTGAAGGCTATGAACTGGACACGGAGATTGTCGTGGTGTCCATCCTTCGTGCCGGCCTCGGCCTGGTGGATGCCGTCACGCAGTTTATCCCGGAAGCCAAGATCGGCCATCTTGGGATGTACCGTGACGAGATTACCCATCAGCCGATCGACTATTATTCGAAACTCCCCAGAAATATCGAAAACAGCCATGTCCTGCTGGTAGATCCCATGCTGGCCACTGGCGGAAGTGCCGTCGACTCGGTGACCTTCCTCAAGAAGAAGGGGGCAACAAATATCCGCTTCATGTGCCTGATTTCCGCCCCTGAGGGCATTCGCCGCCTTCAGGAATCTCATCCCGATATCTCCATCATCACAGCCGCTGTCGATGAACGGCTGAATGAGGATGCCTTTATCGTACCCGGCCTGGGCGATGCCGGCGACCGCATTTTTGGAACAGTATAGCAATCACCCTGCCGTGCGAATACCGCTTGTCTTACTTTCGGTTTTGACCCTGGCGATGTTGCCGGGTGCATGCACCGACCTCTCCGATTATGACCGTGACCGGGTTTCCGACGCGGTATCCGATTCGCTGGTTTCCGTAACCGAATCCTGGAATATCAGTATGGATCTCATCGAAGACGGCTTGCGCACCGTGCGAGTTACAGCACCCTATGCCGCAACATTTTCCCGCGACGGAGAGACCGAGACGGAGCTCGAAGGCGAGGTTCATGTCGCTGTATTTGACACCGCCGGAACCGTCACCACCACGGTCCACAGCAAAGCCGCGCGGTATATCGGCTCACGGTCTGAATTTCATTTTCTGAGCGATGTGATCGTTAATACGGATGACGACCGCACTCTCTACACCGATTACCTGGAATGGTCGCAACGGAACCGGTCCATCCACACTCCGGAGTTTGTCATCATTGTGACTCCATCCGACAGCATTACCGGCTATGGCCTTGAAGGGACCGACGACCTTGCAAGCTATGTGCTCACCGAGGTCACCGGCGAATTCGACCTGGAACAAAGTCAACCCTGAGCATTCCGGCCATGAATACACGTTGCCTGTCCATTTACCAGTTGATGCTGCTTCCCGTTGTCATTCTGGCTCTGGCACCGATCTGGGCCTGCGAAACCGCCGAAGCCCAGAACCGGGTGCGCATCCTGCAATCCGACCGCCTGGAGGGAGTTGCCACCGAGGAGGGCCGGGTCAGGAAACTGATCGGCAACGTTCGGCTGGAGACCGACGATTTCTCCATCGTGTGCGACAGCGCCTGGCAATACCTTGACATCGACGAACTGGTGGCGTACGGAAATATTGAGATTGAATCGGACAGACAGCGCATTTGGGCCGAAAAGGCAACGTACGATCTGATTTCCGAAGTCACACTTTTTCAGGGAAGCGTTGTCATGCAGTCCGAAAGCGCCCTTTTGTTCAGTGAGGAGGTGTTCTACAGCTTCGCTACCGAAATTGCCCTGTTCCCGGAATTTCTTCGGCTGGAGGACGAGCGCGGCGTACTCCTCGCCGATTCCGGCTACTATTATAATGCCCTGGACAGCGCCGTTTTCCGCGGACATGTGCAACTGGCCGACACCCTTCAGTATATGGAAGCCGACAGCCTGTTTACCAACCGCAGGGATGACTACAACGAGCTGCACGGGCGCGTTTTCCTGAACGATGAAGAATACCGCACCAGCATCACAGGCGCACTGGTCATTTCCGATTCCACCGGTTACCGCCGTGTGGACGGTAACAGCCGCATGCGAAGAATCAACGAGGCCGGCACCGACACCACTTTCCTGTGGAGCGAATGGCTGGAAGTCCATCAGCGGGATACCATCAACACCTTTACCGCATACGATCGGGTGCATATCTGGGCGGAATCGTACAGCAGCCTCTCCGATACGGCACATTACAACGATGCCACCGAACTGTTCACGCTGAATGGAAGTCCGCGACTTTGGTATGACGAAATCCAGATCACCGGTCCGCGCATCAAAATTCAAATGGAGGAAGACAGTGTGCGGTATCTGGAATCGTTCAGAAGGCCCTTCGTAGTGCAAAACGACACCGGCATCAACCGGCTGAACCAGACCACCGGAGACACCCTGTTTATTCGTTTTGAGGCCGGCGTGGTCTCCTTCATGGAGGTCTATCCAAACGCGAATGTCATCTATTTCATCAAGGAGGGCGATGAGGCCGACGGTGCCATAGAACTGACTGCCGAATTCATAAAAATTCTGTTTGACGATGGCGAGCTGGAGGATGTGATCGCGCGAACCAACGTGGACGGCACCTACCACCCCGAATCCCCTGATGTCGAACATCGCCGGCTCGACGGCTTTGTCTGGGAACCGGAACGGCGGCCGGAACGCCCCGAGGATGTATGGATACCCAGGCTGCCGCCCATTCCCGACGACAGGCCTTTCGATCTGCCGGAGCGTTTCCGCCCGTGGAACCAGTAAAGCGGGCAAGCTGGACAGGACCGTCCCATCGCAGGGCCGCCTGATACCGGGTCAGCGGGTACATCGGCCATCCACCCGAATGAAACGGGTTACGGGGAAGCCGCCGTACCAAGCGCAAAAAAACGCCTGAAACAGCACGGGCCCTCTTCTGCGGTTTTGGATCCACGTTCGCGTTCGCCGAAACCAAAACACAGAAAAGAGCCCGTAAGAGTCAGTGTCAGGAGTCTTCCTCCATTTCGGCCGTCTCCTTCATGACACGCTCCTGAATATCGTGCGGAACCGGCGCATAGCCATGGAATGTGCGCATGTGCGTTGCGCGTCCCTGTGTCATGGACCGCAAATGGGTCGCATAGCGATACAGTTCGGCAAGCGGTACAATGGCCTTGACTTTCTGGAAGGTGCCTTCCGAGTCCATGCCCTGAACCTGGCCGCGTCGCGTGGAAAGGTCGCTCATCACATCCCCCATATACTCTGCGGGAACCGTCACTTCCACTTCGTAAATCGGCTCCAGGAGCTGCGGTTTGGCTTCGAGGAACCCTTTGCGGAACGCCATAAGGGAGGCGGTTTTAAAAGCGGCCTCGTTGGAGTCCACCGTATGCATGGAACCGTCGAATACCGATACCCGGATATCCCGTGCGCGGCAACCGGAAAGCGGTCCGTTTTCCATCTTGTCCATAACCCCTTTCAAAATGGCGGGCATGAAACGGGCGTCGATAACCCCTCCGACGATACAGTTCTGGAATATCAGCTTGCCGCCCCACTCCAGTTCAATCTCCTGGGTATCCCTGACGGAAACATCGGGCGTAGGCGGCATTCCCTCTTCATAGGGCTCCAGATAGAGGAACACCTCCCCGTACTGGCCGGCGCCCCCCGATTGCTTCTTATGCCGGTATTGAGTTTTGACCCCCTTGGTGATGGTTTCACGATAGGGAATGGCCGGCTCGTAAAACTCGGGATGCAGCTTGAACCGCGTTTCCAGAATATTCTTCACAACGTTCAGATGCTCTTCGCCCTGCCCACTCAAAATAATTTGCTTCAGCTCCATGCTGTTCTCAACATGCAGTGATGGGTCTTCCCGTTGAATCTGGTTGAGCGCCGATCCGATTTTCTCCTCTTCCCCTTTTTCCCTGGAGCGGACGGCCATCCGTTCGGTGGGCTCGGGATAGGTGATTTTCGAAACTCCGATATCCAGGCTTTTGTCGCGGAGGGTATCGCCCACACCGGCGTCTTTGAGTTTCACAACGGCTGCGATATCGCCGGCATGCACCTCGGAGATATCCACACGTTTGCCGCCTTGTGTCAGAAACAGGTTACCCAGCCGGTTGGATGAGCCTTTGGTATGGTTGATCAGGTCGTCTCCGGTCTTGAGTGTTCCGCCATACGCCTTGAAAAAGGTAAGATCGCCAACATGCTCTTCGGAAACCGTCTTAAACAGGAAAGCCATGCTTTTCTGGTCGGGATCGACGGTAAGCTCTTCTCCCTTGTCGTCGGTATCCGGATTGGCTTCCAGCGGGTTGGGTATTACGTTGTCGATAAAGCCCATCACCCTTCCGGATCCCATATTGCGCTCGGCCGAAAGGCAGAACATCGGGAAGATCTGCCGGTTCAGCATCGCTTTTTTGAGGCCTTCCACCATCTCATCCTCGTCGAGGTGCCCCTTCTCAAAATAGAGATCCATGAGGGTCTCGTCGTTTTCGGCGATGGTTTCCACCAGGTCGTTGTGTTGCAGCTCCGCCTGGCTTTTCTGGGTTTCCGGCACCGGCAGCTTGTCCGGGCGTCCTCCCTCCTCTGAAAACTCGTACATCTGCATCTTGAGCACATCTATGATGTTGGAAAACCCCTCGCCTTCTTCATAGGGATACTGCACGGGAACCACTTCCCTGCCGAAACGCTCTTTGCACAAATCCACGACACCCTGGTAATCCGAGTTGGCGTGATCCACCTTGTTGACGATCAGAAAGGCCGGTTTATTCATTTTGGCTACGATATTCCAGAGCACTTCCGTACCGACTTCAACTCCGTGTTCCGCGTCCAGTACAAAAACGGCGGCATCAGCCACTTTAAGCGCATTGACCACTTCCCCGACATAGTCGGCCGTACCCGGCGTATCGATAACATTAATTTTAGTACCCCGCCAGTCGAGATGCATAAACGAGCTGTAGACGGACTTCTGCTTCTCTTTTTCGATGGGATGATAATCCGAAACCGTGTTGGATTCTTCCACACTTCCCCTGCGCTTGGTCATGCCGGATTCGAACAGCATGGTTTCGGCAAGTGTGGTTTTACCCGAACCGGAATGTCCGAGCAGTACAATGTTTCTGATCTTCCTGGGCTGATACACATTCATGAGCGTTACTCCGTTTCTTAAAGACTGTCAGTTCAACTTTTTGCCTGAATTAGTAATAACTTCGTTGTAATATGGCGCTGTTAAAATGTTTAAATGATACTGCCGCACCGCGACGTTCAGAAATACAAAGCCTCTGTTTTGTCCGATGGCTCCATCTGCCGGAGCATAGCGGAATTACATGAACCTGTAAAAGGGCTTTTGCAAGCGACGTAGGTCAAAGTAACTTTTTGGAAACCTTTTGGCAATAACCATGACGCACCATTTGCAATGAAACGCATCCTGATACTTCATACCGGCGGAACCATTACCATGCAACTGCATGATAATACAATAGATGCCACGGATTCCAGTCAGCCGTTCAATCTGGCTTTTTTTGAAGAACAAATTCCGGGGTTGCAGGAAATTGCCCGAATTGCCTCTGAAACCCTTTTTCTTGAGGACAGCTCCAACATGCTGCCTTCGCACTGGGCAAACATCGCCGGGGTGATTGATGATAATTACGCGCGATATGACGGATTTGTCATCCTCCACGGCACCGATACCATGGCCTATACCGCCTCGGCCCTCTCCTTCTGCTTTGAAAACCTCGAGAAGCCGATCGTGTTAACCGGAAGTCAGGTTCCCCTGGGCAACCGCCGAACCGACGCGAGGCGCAACCTTATCAATTCGGTTGAACTTGCCACCCTCAATATTCCGGAAGTATGCATCTGTTTCAATGATCGGGTGTATCGGGGCAATCGCGCAACCAAGATCAGTATCGGGGACTTTGACGCGTTTTCTTCTCCGAATCATCCGGTTCTGGCGGAATTTGGTCTCAAGCTCTCGATTCATACCAGCTACCGGCCCGGCTCCGGCCCCTTTGCAACTTCCGCCCGGTTTGATCCCGGCATCCGGCTGGTCAAACTGTTCCCCGGAATGGAGGGCTCATGGATGTTTCCGGAAACTGCCGATGCCTGCCGGGGCGTTGTTGTGGAAGCCTATGGCAGCGGTAACATCCCCTACGGGAGGCAACAGAGCATCATGCCGGCCCTGAAACGCTATATCGACAGCGGCGGCGTGGCCGTGATCACCTCCCAGGCCCTGCACGATGAAGTGGACCTGAACAAATACGAAGGCGGCCGGATGGCATTGAAATACGGCGCCGTCTCCGGAGGCGATATGACGACCGAGGCATGCGTCTCCAAATTGATGTATCTTCTGGCTCACCATAGCGATGTTCAATCCGTGAAGGAACGGTTCCGGATGAATCTTGCCGGAGAGCGAAGCACATGAGTCTGCCCCGTATACTTCCTGAACCGTGTGGTTACATACACCGGTGCCAAACGGATACTATTTACCGACCGGCACCCTTAAATCCCAAATCCGCTGTCCATGTTTTTTGTTTTCGACATTGAATCCATTCCCGACATCCCTTTCCTGAGATCCCTTCTGGAGAACCCGCCCGACGATGACCAGGAGCTTCTCGAACTGGCAGCTGAAGAGTTCGGCCGGGGCAAATCCGGCTTCCTGCCGCCCATGTATCACCACATGGTCTCCTGGGTCGGCCTCTGGGTCACCTCCTCCGGTGAACCGAAACAGAAAGTGGCCTGGAGCGGCAAAAATGAGCGCGAAGGCCTTGTAGCCCTCATCAACACGCTGCGAACCTACAAGGACTTCGGACTCATCCACCATAATGGCAAAGGGTTTGACCTGCCGCTGATCACCTACAGAGCCATGAAACACGGGCTGCAACTCCCTTCCCGCTTGAGCAATCATGATATCCGCTATCGCTTCAGCAAGCACAACCTCGACCTGATGGATGAGTTCAGTAATTTCGGAGCCAGCAGCTACCCCAAACTGAAACATATCGGAACCCTGATCGGTATGCCCGTCAAAGTAACGGGGCAAGGCGATGAAGTCCTGGAAATGTACCGCAACGACCAGCTGGACCGCATCGAGCACTATTGCTATGAAGATGTCATGGCAACCTACCTGATCTGGCTCCACCTTCAGTTCACCAACGGCATCCTGCAGGAAACCGACTTCAACAACCTTAAATCAAGAGCGCTTTCCAAGTTGCGGGAAATCCAGGAAAACACACCGTGAACCCGGCCTGAAAACCGCTGTCACAGGTCCGCGCTCCTGCCGCAATCCAAAGGGAACAGACCTGGAAAGTGTCTTGCACCCACAGCATAACAGTTATCATATAACAACACTTATTCATATGCCAGTTAATAAATTAGCAATATTTGCCACCCTCTTGCTTATTCTGTTTTCAACCCGGGATGTTTCGGCACGTGACACGGTTCATGTGGTGGATGAGTGGCTGATTGCCGGCCCGGCCCGGTATCACAGTCCGGCTTATTCCGATGTTCCGGGCATGGACGGCGAAGCCTGGAGTGTCCGGCAGCTGCTTGCATCAGACCTTCACAAATACAGCGCCTGGCAACCGGTCGAGGGAGGCACTATCGACTGGACCCGTGACCGGTCGCTTCAATGGAAACATGTGCTTACCGAAGACGGAACGGCGGTTGTACTGCCGGCTGGCGACACTGACCGACATTCGGTATACTGGGCATCGGTTAATATTTGCGCAGACAGATGGCTGAAAGCCGATCTCACACTTGAAAGCAGGGCCATGCTGCGCGTTTTCCTGAATGGTGAAGAGATAGCCTCCAAAACATCCCCAGAAGATGATGAATCGTCGCCCGGCGCGTTATCCCATTCGCTGAAGCTTTCAAAAGGAACCCATCAGTTGCTGGTTAAAGTCGTGATACCGGCGAGAAGCGGTATGGCGTCCGCGACCCTGGAAGCTTCCCTGGATGCCGGTGCACATTCAGGCGCCCTGTCACACTCCATCACACCGGAACGTACCCTGGCGCTGCGCGATCTCTCAAACTCGCCCCGGCCTGCCGGCATCTCGGTAAGTCCGGACGGTGAACTCGCCTCGGTCCACATTCGCCGCTCCCTCCCCCCCGACGGCACCACCGAGTCGTGGATCGACATCAGGAGGGTTTCCGACGGCAGCATCTACAAACGGCTTGCGGGCGGTATGTCCGTGACCGGTATGCAGTGGGTTCCCGACGGCCGGCGTTTCAGCTACACCGAGAGCGGACGAAACGGAACCACCCTGTGGATGGTGGACCTGGAGACCGGCGAGAAGTCAGCGCTCCTGAAGGGAGTGGATAACTTTGCGGGCTATCAGTGGGCCCCGGATGCCTCCATGGTCATTTACAGCGTAACCGAAGAGTACGATCCCCGTGTGGATGGAGTCCTTCGCTACCACGGGCTCCAGGACCGCCGGCCCGGCTACCATGACCGCACCTATCTCCACCAGCTCAATGTCCCCGAAGGAACCACCCGCAGGCTCACCGCGGGGCGCCTCTCGACAACTCTCGGCGACATCCACCCGGACGGAACGAGCATTCTGTTTCAACGCTACCATGAGGTCTATGATGAACGGCCCTATGGCAAAACCGAGCATGTGCTCCTGAACCTGCGCTCGATGGAAACCGAAACCCTGTTCAAGCGTCCCTTTACCGGGGCCGGACGCTTCTCGCCTTTCGGCGATCAGATCCTTTTCACCGGCGGACCCGGAAGTTTCGGTGAAGCCGGCATCAACATCCCGGATACCCTGGTGGCCAACGAATACGACACCCAGGCCTACCTCTACGACATGGCCGACGGCACCATCACCTCCATAACGAGGGATTTCGATCCCAATATCATCGATGCTGCCTGGGACGACAGCGGCCGGTATCTCTATCTTGTGGTCGGAGAAGCTTCCTTCCGCAACCTGTACCGGTACGATACCACGCGCGGCGAGTTTCGTAAATACGGAGGCGGTCCGGATGTGATCCAGTCCTTCTCGCTCGCCCGCAACAAAGCCGTAGCGGCATTTACCGGTTCCGGAGCATCCGATCCGCCCAAAGCCTGGACGATCGACCTGACCCGGCGCAACCCGGTCGCATCCGTACTATATGATCCGGGAGCCGACGCTTACCGCCACATCCGGTTCGGGGATATCCGTCCATGGACCTTCACCAACCGGTTCGGGGAGGAGATCGACGGACACGTCTACTACCCGCCCGATTTTGACGCCTCCGAAACCTATCCGGTCATTGTCTACTATTACGGTGGTACAAGTCCGGTTGACAGAGCTTTCGGGGGGCGCTATCCAAAAGAGCTGTACGCATCCAAAGGCTATCTTGTCTATGTGCTTCAACCGAGCGGAGCCACCGGTTTCGGCCAGGAGTTCTCCGCCCGTCACGTAAATGATTGGGGAGAAATCGCGGGCCAGGAAATCATTGCCGGTGTTGGCGACTTTCTGGATGCTCATGAATACGCGGACCGGGAACGTGTCGGAGCCATCGGCGCCTCCTACGGCGGGTTTATGACCATGTACCTGCTTACCCAAACCGACCTGTTCGCGGCAGCCGTCTCCCACGCCGGCATCAGCAACCTTGCGTCCTACTGGGGTGAGGGGTTCTGGGGATATCAGTACAGCGGCGTGGCAACAGCCGACAGCTACCCATGGAACCGGCAGGATATCTATGTTGAACGCAGTCCGGTATTCCTGGCTGATCAAATCCATACCCCGCTTATGCTGGTCACGGGTATGTCCGACACCAATGTCCCGCCGGGTGAAAGCCTTCAAATGTTCACAGCCCTGAAGCTGCTCGGACGGGAAGTCGCTTTTGTCGCCATTGAAGAGCAGGATCACCACATCCTCGATTACAAAAAATACATCCACTGGAAAAGCGCCATCCTTGCCTGGTTTGACAAGTGGCTCAAGGAGGAATCTGAATGGTGGGAGGTTGAGATCAACCGATAATGGAGTATATTACCAGATAATTGTTGCGGTTTTTTTTATTACCGGATTTATCCATTTTGTTCGTACAATGGTACCATGATGGGCGGCTATTGGGTTGGAGACGCAGCCACGCCATCACCAGGAAATGATGTCATCAGTTTAAGCGTGACCGATTCTACCGGAAACTTCAAACCCTGTGAGTTATGAAAAAATTGCTATTGTCTGTAACACTTTTCACACTGGTATTCATCAATTACTCCGAAGCGCAGCAGGCAGCACCATCCAGCTGGAGTATCGACCTGCTGGGAGGAACCACCTTCGGCCATTTCACCTATGCATCGGAAATCACGCCACATGCAGGGATTCAATTTCGCTATTCTCTGAACCCTGTGGTCTCTCTATATGGAGCCGCAGGTGCAGGTCAGATTGAATACAAGCATGACGACAGATATACCATCAGCTACGAAAACGACTATTTCCACTACGGACTGGGTATGCGAATGAATATGCTGCGCATGCTTGCCGGCCCCAACGCCCTCACCAACCGGGTCGGTGTGTACAGCCTGGCCGGACTCGGAATTATGTACAGCGATGTTGAGGCCACCGGAGAGGTAGTGCCCGGCTTTCCGGGTCAAAGCTACACCGGCAATACACTGCTTTACAAACTGGGCGGCGGAATCACTCTGAAACTCGGCCGGCGCCTGGACTTTTTTGCACAGGCCGAGTGGAATATCGCCAACAGCGATCTGCTTGACGGATTTGAGTCGCCTGCCGGTCAGCCCGTAAGCGGAATCATGTCGAGCAACGACTCCTTTATCAACACCAGTGCCGGATTCAGTTTTAAACTCGGCAGCAGCAAAGCCCAACACGCCGACTGGTACGATCGTGACCACCGTGTGGATCCCCTGGCCATTCAGCTGCAGGAGACCATTCAGCACCTGGAAACCGAAGTTGAACTTACCGGAACCTCGACCGGGAACGCCCTTGAACGGATTCAGAATCTGCAGCGGGCTCTCGATGACATGACGCACCTTGTCGAATCCATTCATTCCGACCAGCTGTTGTCCCAGCATAATCGAATCGAGAATCTCAAGGTGCGGCTTGACATGATGGAAGAAGAACTGGCCGATATCGCTTCAGAAGAAAAGGTAGATGAGACGGTCGAGCGATTTTTCGTTGTCGGGGGAGCCTTCCGGATTCTGGACAATGCCGAAACACTGTACAAACAATTACAGGACAAAGGATATACGGATGCCGGCATCATTCGCGATCGAAGCCGGAATTTCTATCTGGTCGTTTTCAGTGGATACACCTCTCAGCAGGAAGCCAACAGAGCGCTGGAGCGCATCCGCAGAGAAGCCGATCCGAAAGCCTGGATTTACCGTCTGTAATTCGACGTCTCGCCAGGGGATCAACCGACGTATTGCCGATACGGATCAGGGCTCGTCTTCTCCATACAGGAGGCGGGCCAGATCTTCGGCAGCAACATGCTCCGGCAGCAATGCCCTGTTTTGATGCAGCGCCGATGCAATTTCTCCGGGCTCATATCTGATGCCTGACAGTATTTTCCCAATTTGGGATAACCTGTTCTCCTGTTGGCTGTCCATTGTAAAGGTCACTTCCGTGATGTTACCCTTGTTGACCTGCAGATGGACCGTATACGGACCGGCGGCTGTCCGGCCGTTGCGAGACACCTGAAACTTTGGTGACCGGCCTCTGTTCCATTCCCAGCTCAGGTATTTCGTTTCACGGATTTCATGGATTTCCCGGAGGTCGGATTCGCTCAACCCGTACCGGCGGATGGAGATGCCATCCATCACCAGGCCCTCCAGCAGCCTTTGGCGGAAGGTGTGGATGTCCATTGGGGCGGGCAGAAATTCCGTGATGTTCGCCACATTGCTGCGAACCGACTTGTGACTTCGGGAGGTGATATTGCGCATGCGGCCGGTCAGGGTTCGATCCACCTCTACGAGGTCAGCGTTAAAAAGCAGCGTTCCGTGGCTGACCATGCGCCCCCTTGAGGAAAACTGGGCATTGCCGGATATTTTTCTGCCACCGGCAAGGATGTCGTTCCGGTCATTCATTTCCGCCGGCACCCCGAGCGAGCGCAATACCTTCACCAGCGGCTCATTAAAGAACCGGAAGTTATGGAGCCGCGATTGTTCGTATTTAGTGATGAAGCTGAAATTCAGGTTCCCGGGATCGTGATAAACGGCGCCGCCGCCGGAGAGTCGCCGCAGCACCTGCACCCCCGTCTTACGGACATAAAAATCATCCACCTCCTCCAGGATGTTTTGATTTCGCCCGACAATCACCGAGGGGCTGTTCCGGTAGAGCAGCAGGTAGTCCCTGTCCTGTCTCAAATTGCGCAACGCATACTCTTCCAGTGCCAAATTAAACGCCGGATCCGTCCGGTCTTCGTTATCAATCCAGACAAAGGCGTCCAGGCTTTTCGGAGCGTTATTATATTCGGTTTTACACATGAGCGGCTATGGGGAATCCCGGGTTGCGGAAGGGATCAAAGATAATGAAATTCCATTTCACAGATCACTATATTCAATTCTATGTTTGGATCAAAAGAGAAGACCAGAGAATGCCCTTCCTGTGCACTGGAAGCCCCGGTGGATGCGGAGACCTGTCCGTTTTGCGGGTATGAGTTCCCACAGCAGCAGAAGGGTACCACCATCATGGCCTGGTTGTTTGTCGCGCTGATCGTCCTCTGGGTTATCACCCGCCTGTAGCAAAGGAGTTGCTCTCGGTGGTATTTTGAATCAGGCGGATGTAGAAGGCGATCATCTCCCCGAAATTCTGAATGGCGACACGCTCGTCGGTTCCGTGGATCCTGCTGCGGTCGTCGGGCCGCGCCCTGATGGGCCGAAACCGCAACAGGTTGTCTGTGACCTCGACGAAATGGCGGGAATCGGTGGCGGCAAGAAACATGGAGGGCGCTACCGGAACATTGGGAAATATCTCATGGATGGTGTGTTTGAGAGCCAGATAGGGTTCGCTCTGCGATGAGGAGATGGGGGAAGGTTCCCTGGCCCCTTCCATAACCCGAATCCGGATATGTTCATTTCTTATGGTTTCCCGCACATAGTCAACCACCTCCTGTACACTGTCGTCGGGATGGATCCGGAAATTGACGACGGCGCTCGCGGTTTGTGGCAATACATTTTCCTTTACCCCGGCATGGAACATGGTCGGCGCGGTGGTCGTTCTGAGTGCCGCATTGGTATGCGGGATGTATCCCAGCTGGTTCTCAATCATCCCGCCAAAAAGCCAGATATTGGACAGGGCAACGCGGTACAGAAAGGGAAGGTCGGGGGCTACCGGCTCAAACGTCTCCCTGAGCAAACCCGCAAAGCGCCCTTGCATCGGATTCTCCTTGAGTTTGTTGATGGCGGCGCTCAACGCTCCTATAGCCGTTTCCCTGGGCGGCATCGAAGAGTGTCCGCCTTCCTTGCGGATAGTCAGTTCCACACTGACATATCCTTTCTCAGCCACTCCGATCATGGCAATCGGATGATTCAGCCCCTCCATAATCTCTTCGGCGATCGGCATTCCCTCATCGGTTAAAAAAGCGATCTCCACACCACGCTCCAGCATCAGGTTAGCCACGTTCCGCGCACCCTGGCGACCGCCGATCTCTTCGTCGTGGTTCAGCGCGAGATAGATGGTACGGGTCGGTTCATATCCTCTGGAAATGAGATATTCAAATGCCTCGAGGTAGGAAAACGCTCCGCTTTTATCGTCGATAGCTCCTCGTCCCCAGATAAATCCACCGTCGATAACACCATCGTAGGGCGGATGCGTCCAGTCGTCTTCGGTACCGGGCTCAACGGGCACAACATCGTAATGCCCCTGGAACATGGCGGCCGGCAGATCGGTGTCGCTGCCCTCCCAGCGGTATAGCAGGGTGTAGCCGCTGACCCGCTCCATCTCGAAAGCATCATGCACACCGGGGTAGTTCTCGCGGATGAAATCAATAAAACCGTCAAACTCGGCCCGATACAAAAAAGAGAGTTCCTGGGTGGATATCGTCCGGAACCGGATTCCGGCCGAAAGCCTTTCCACGGCTCCCTCCAGATCGATGTCGTTGAAAACCACCTGCTCGGTATCCGGAATATCATGGCTCAGCTGATAAGCGCGGAAAAGTACAATTCCGGTTACAGCGACCAGGATCAGCAGTACTGTCAGCAGCGTCTTTTTCACAATTGAGATCAGCATGCGTCAGATTGTTTTGATGATCGTTCGGAATTTCCTCCGCAATCTTGTATGAACAGGTCCGGTCTGCGTTTTTGCCTGTCCATAAACAAAGTCTTCAGAAAAAGAACAACACGATTCCGACCTGCCGGCTGATCTCTACGGGGCGGGCGGATCATCAGGATTTATCGGCATCATCCGGAGTCGTATCCTTGCCGGACCGGGCGTTGCCGGTATCAGATTCATCTTTCTTATCGGTGCTGTGCCCGCTCTTGTTCTCTGCAGCTGTGCCTTTCCTGTTGTTGCCTGAGGTACCGTCGGTCAGGTTTTCAGATACATCATCACCGGACGAATCGGGAGTGCTCTTTTTCGAGGCGTCGGAAGAAGTGGTTTCAGAAGTTTTTGCCGCCTCATCGTTTTTTTTGCGATTGTTTGACCCGTTCTGACCTCCGATGCTACCGGCAACAGTCGTTTTCTTCGGGGTTCTCGGTTTTTTTCCGACCAGCTTGAGAATTTCGTTGCCCATCACCTCCTCTTTCTCAAGAAGGAGCTCGGCGAGTCCGTCGAAAGCCTTTTTGTGCTTCTTTAAAACTTCTTCGGCGCGGTTGTAGGCTTCCTCAAGGATGGCATTAACCGCCTTGTCGGCTTCGCGAGCGGTTTCATCGCTGTATTCCCGTTGTGTTCCCATCTGCTCTCCGAGAAACACCTCTTCCCGCTGACCACCAAGCGCGGTATAGCGGAACATATCGCTCATGCCCCAGTCCAGCACCATTTTTCGGGCCAGCTTGGTCACCTGCTTGAGATCGTTTTCTGCTCCGCTGGTAGCGGTATTAAAAATCATCCGCTCAGCGGCCCGTCCGCCCATTATAACGGCAAGGCGGTCCAGCAAATGCTCTTTGCGGTAGAGATACTGGTCGCGTTCGGGAAGCTGCTGTGTGACTCCCATGGCCTGGCCTCTGGGAATAATCGTAACCTTGTGCACTGGATCGGTATTGTCGAGCACAGCGGCAACAATGGCGTGTCCGGCCTCGTGGTAAGCCAGCATTCTGCGCTCCTCTTCATCGAGGACCACTCCTTTGCGTTCGAGGCCCATGAGGATCTTGTCCCGCGCCAGGTCGATGTCACGCTGGCTGATTTTATCCCGATCCTCCCTTGCGGTCATCATGGCCGCCTCATTCAGAAGATTTTCCAGGTCGGCACCGGTAAATCCGGGGGTACCCCGAGAGACGTTCTCAAAATCGACGTCATCGGCCAACGGCTTGTTGCGAGCGTGAATTTCCAGGATCTTGACCCGGTCCTCCTGCGATGGCAGGCCGACTTCCACCCTTCTGTTGAAACGTCCGGGCCGGAGCAGCGCCTTATCCAGGATATCAGGACGGTTGGTAGCCGCCATCACGATAACACTTTCATTGGCTTCAAATCCGTCCATTTCGGAGAGCAGCTGGTTCAGGGTCTGTTCCCGTTCGTCATGTCCGCCACCGAGACCTGCGCCACGGCGCCGGCCGATGGAGTCCAGCTCGTCAATAAAGATAATCGCAGGCGCGGCCTCCTTTGCATTCTTAAACATCTCCCGTACCCGCTTTGCACCGACACCGACCAGCATTTCCATGAAGTCTGATCCGGTGATGCTGTAAAACGGCACCCCGGCCTCTCCGGCTACGGCCCTGGCCATGAGCGTTTTTCCTGTACCCGGTGCCCCGTAAAGCAACACACCCTTCGGAACTTTCACACCCAGTTTTTCAAACTTTGACGGATCTTTCAGATAGGACACGATCTCCTGAAGCTCCCGCTTTGCTTCATCCCCGCCGGCAACGTCATCAAAGGTCGTTCTTTTACCGTCACCGGGCTTGTGGAGCTTGGCCTGACTCTTGCCAATCGAAAACATGCCCTGCCCCTGGGAATTCATACGGCGGTACCAGGTGATCGCGATGATAAGAATCAGCAGGAACGGCAGCGTCATGAACACAAAATAGAGCCAGGTATTATCCCTTTCGGGGATGGTAGTTACCTCGACGTTACTCTCCTCAAGAAGGTCCATAAGCCGGTCATCGCCAAAGGACGGGATATGAGTCACAAACTCAGTATATGAAATGGTGTCACCGTCTGCTGTGGTCCTGATAACGGCATCTCGTAACCGGCCCTCCACACGGTCTCCCTGAATCGTCACCTCGCTGACATTTTCGAGCTTGAGCTGGTTTCGGAAGGTGCTGTAGTTAATCTGATCCGGCGAAAATTGTCCGCCGTAATAGGAATACAGAATCCAGACACCCAGGATGGCCGCGATCAAAAAGTAGAACACCATGATTCGGGACGGGCCGGGCACCTGCTGTGACGGCTTGTTGGCTGCTCTTTTTCCGGAATATTCGTTTTTTTTCTGTTCTTTGGACACGTAACAATAGGTTTTTCGGGGTAGATACAAACTGTTAATATACGCAGAACCGGACTCAAAAGACATTCTCCGGTAACGGTTTCCACCAGACAACGGCCATTCAGGCCGCTTCACTTATCCTTTCCGGTTCACCGGTTGCCGAACCAATGGTGAAGCACACTTCGTTTGCTGCGCATCAAAAACCGTGCAGATAAATGGATGTGCATCTATAACGCTCTAATGGAACGATAGGTTTCGCAAGATTATTGAGAATTGGTGCCTGACTTTTTTCTCCGGATTGTGTAATTTGTAAATCTTGCCAGAGTGGCGGAACTGGTAGACGCGCACGACTCAAACTCGTGTGGCCTCGGCCGTGTGGGTTCGAGTCCCACCTCTGGTACGCTTCCAAAGGGATAACATGCTTTGCAGCAGTGTGTTATCCCTTTTTTTTTGACATTTTCTCCCTCCTGAACCCCGGCCTTTCTGCAAACCCGGCTGCCTGCTTTCCGGTCGGCCTGCACTTCATTTCAAGTGTGCAACCGATCCTACGGGCACCTTCTCGCGGATGCTCCCTGCCTCAGCCGTGCCTTCCGAAATCATCTTTCAGTCGAACAATATCGTTTTCGTCGGAGGGGTTTTTCGGATCGGTGTGGCGCCAGATCTCGGCGATTACGCCCCACTCTCCCGTCCCGATCAGTCGGTGTCTCTGCCCCTGCTCAATTTCAATGACCATACCGGGTCCGGTCTCATCTGCCTCCTTTTCCTCATCCGTATCGCTTATGGCAATAACGGCACTGCCTCCAATCACCTTCCAAATCTCCGATCGCCGGTGGTGGTACTGCCACGACAACCGCTTCCCCGGAGCGACCATCAATATCTTCGGGCTAAGTTTCTTAAACCCTCTGAAATCATCCATTCCCAGATGTGGGAAAAAAGTCCGAATAAACAGGTCGGCCTGTGACTCAACGATGACATAGTACCCGCCCCAGGGACGGGTATCGTCATAGGTATCGATACGCAGCCCAAGATCGTCCAGAACCCCCTGAACCCGTGAAAACACCTCCGGCCTTTTTGTATCGGCTGGAATGTCTATCATATTATCTTTCAATTCTCTAACCTCCTTCAATGAACAAATGTTCTATTGTTTTTATGTATGCTTAATCCCGGCAATTAGTGCTGCTGCAATACCGTGCCGGCACATCCGATGCACTTGAACGGACTACTCGGGACCGTTCCGGATCTTTTCTTCGAGCTCGTCTTTTTTCTGCTCCATAAGCAGGCGATCGCCTCTGGATTCCACATTCAGCCGCAGCAGCGGCTCGGTGTTTGATACCCGCAGACTGAATCGCCAGTCGGGAAACGTGACACTGAGTCCGTCGGGTGACGTCACTTCCCCTCCCTGCCGTTCGTACTTCTCCGCGATTTGCTTCACCAGCTTGCCCGCGTCTCCGTCGATCCGGTAGTTGAGCTCTCCGCTGACCGGATAACGGTGAAAGGCTTCATCCACCAGCGCCGAAAGCTTCTTGCCGGACTGGCTCATCAGCTCGAGCATCAACAGAAACGGCAGGATACCCGAGTCGCAGTACCAGAAATCCCGGAAATAGTGGTGCGCGGACATCTCACCTCCGTAAGCCGCCGCCTCCTTTCGCATAAGCTCCTTGATGAAGGTATGGCCTGTCTTACTCTGAACGGGCTGTCCACCCAGCTTCTCAACGGTTTCAATGGTGTTCCAGGTCAGCCTGGGGTCATGCACTATCTTCGCGCCCGGGTATTTTTCCAGCATCTGCGCGGCCATCAGTCCGACGATATAGTAGCCCTCAACAAAGCGGCCGTTTTCGTCAAAAAAGAAACAGCGGTCAAAGTCGCCGTCAAAGGCAACTCCGAGATCCGCCTTATTGGCAAGCACTGCATCGGCAGTATCCTGGCGGTTTTCCGGGAGAAGCGGGTTCGGCACCCCGTTGGGAAACCGGCCGTCGGGTTCAGAAAACATGGGAATCAGTGTACAGGGCAGTTTGTCGGCCAGCCGGCCGATCAGCGGGCCGGCGGCTCCGTTGCCCGAATTGACCACCACTTTCAGCCCTGAATCCAATTCCTGTGTCAGCATGTCACAAACATGGGAGAGGAATTCATCCGAGATATCCTTCCACTCACAGGCGCCCCTGCGCGACGAGCCCTTTCCGTCCACATGGTGAAACGGGCCCTCTTCGGCAATAAGAGTTTTGATATCATTGAGTCCATTTTCGGCTCCGACCGGACGTGCTCCCTCTACCACCATTTTGCATCCGTTGTATTCCATGGGATTATGGCTGGCGGTGATCATCAGGCCGCCATCCAGCCCATACGTTCCGGTAGCGAAATAGACCATTTCTGATCCACAGAGTCCAAGATCAAGCACATCCACCCCGGAATCGCAAAGGCCGTCGGAAAGCGCGTTTCTCAATTCTTCGCTGGAGAGGCGGGAATCACCGCCAATGACGACTTTCCGCGGGGAAAACCGGGTCGCGAAGGCTTTTCCGAGTGTGTACATGAAGCGGGCATTGATCTGGTCGGGATAGATTCCCCGGATGTCATAGATCTTGAATGCTGAAACGTCGACAGGCATGTGTTACAGGGTTTTTCCGGGTCTGGGTTTTAATGAATATTCTGCCGGCGGATCGGCATCAAATTTCACACTCCGGTTATTTGCCGTACGAACGAGCGAAGGTATCCGATGCAGGCCGATGCTGTTTCATCAACAGCTTCGGCAGCGGGGCGAAAGAGGTATAGAGGGGAAGTGTCGCTACACCCAGAGCGGCTGCGTCGATGCCGGCCGATGCGATTTGAAACTCCGGACGTGTGGTTTTACGGTCGATGCGATGTGGCGGAAGGGACTCTTCCAGCTTGTTCAACAGGGATTTCAGCATCGGATCCGGCAAGCGACCGCCAAAAAAAATCACTTCCGGGTCAATCAGATATTCGATGGCGAGGATCAACGGCGTCAGAAAGCGCGTGCCGTCATCCAGCCACTCCAGCAGCACCGGGTTGTCCTTGTCGAAATAGTTCCGAAGTTCATCCAGTGTGTTGATCGGATAGCCCGCCTCACGCAGCTTCTTCTGCAGCATGGGCATATTGAAAAAACCGCCCAGATGGTCGTGTTCGTACCCGCCGTTTTCATCCATGAAAATGGGTGTGGGAAAATATCCGAGCTCCCCGGCATTGCCGGTGTGACCGGAATAGAGCTGCCCGTTGATGACCAGGCCGCCGCCAAGTCCGGCACCAAAATAGGTATAAAAGAACGACCGGATGTGCTTCGCGTTGCCGTACCAGTGTTCTCCCATGGCTGCCGCCGAAGCGTTGTTTTCCAGTACCACCGGTAGTCCCAGCCGTTCCTCCAGCCGTTTCACCACAGGGACGTTTTCCCATCCCGGCAGGGCTTCCGGATTGGCGAGATTCACAAGACCTTTGTCGCTGGAAGAGGCCATGGGTCCGGGAAGCACCACTCCGACACCCCACACTCTGTCCCGTTCAACTCCTTCCGCCTCAATGAGATCATTGGTAGTATCGCACATTCTGTCGATGGCCTCGTCCGGAGATGGAAAGAGCAGGTCGATATTTGTGCGCTGGCAAATCTGACCGTTCAGGTTGAGCATGACCGCGGTCATGTGATCCCGGTCAAAATCAATGCCTATGGAATAAGCGGCGGTTTCATTCAACTTCAGCATAATGGAGGGTGCTCCCCGCCCGTCCTGGCACCGGGAATCCTCGAGCACCAGATCCGCCTGCATCAGTTTTTTTGTGATGTTGGTTACCGTTTGAGCGGTCAGCTGGGTACGCCTGGCGATATCAACACGCGAAAGGGGTCCATACAGCCGGATCGTCTCCAGAACAATGCGGTTATTGAATGAATTCGCATACTGTAAATTGGTGCCAACCAACATTTGTTGTTACCTCATTAAATGATAAATACACCCGGCCGGGCCGGTATTGTGATGAATACGGTTCGAAGATAGCAATATCTTATACTCATACCACTCCACCAGGTGCAGTAAATGCGCAATCACATTCCCTGCCAAGTGGTTAATATACAAAAAAATAAAGACACAGAACGGTGATGCGAGGCCCTGTACGTCACGGCTCCACACCCTTCTCTTCCCTTCGGTTTTCAAGTTCGGTGGTGATTTCAGCCATCCGGGTTTCGTCCAGTCTGTAGAAAAAGATGAACAGCGCGGAGACCAGCGCACCGGCGGCCGGAATCCAGCTCATCAGGGTACGAATACCCATGAGGGCGGTATCGGTCTGCGCCACTCCTGCCTGGTAACCGAATACGGCAAGCATGTAACCGAGCATGGCCGATCCGAGTGTCCATCCAAACTTCTGCGAGGTGGTATAGGAGGAGAAGATAAGTCCGGTCGCCCTTCTGCCCTGCTTCCACTCGTTGTAATCGGCGGCGTCGGCGTACATGGATATCAACAGCGGCAGAATCAGACCGGCGTTAAAACTGATGATGATCTGCAGTGCGAACATAAGCCAGATCTGGTTACTCCCGAGAAAGAAGAAAAATATGCTCGCAACAGCTGCGATGGCCATGGATGCCATGTAGGCACGTCTTTTGCCAATCCATCCGGCAAACGTAACGGCGAACAGAACACCGAAAAGGTTGGCAGCCTGACCGATTACCATGAAAAAGGAGCTGAAGGGATAGGCCATATCCAGCCATGCGATGTTGATCACCCCCTCTGTTTCCACATAGTAGCGGAAATAGTAGATGATGGTTCCGTCCCGAACGGCGTTGAAAATAAGTGTAAAAATTCCGGCGCCTACCAGCAGCCACCACTGATTGTTGGCGATCAGATCTTTGAGATCCAGCTTCAGGTTGGTCTGCTGCGACTTCAGCGGCAGTACCCGCTCTTTTGTGGTGAAGAAGGAGATATAGACGAAAATTACGAACAGCACACCGATTACAACCATGGCCATCTGCCAGCCAAAGGCCTCGGCACCCGCACCCGTGCTCAACCCCGAGAAGAAGATGGCAAGAGGCTCAACAATGGCCAGTACCAGAAGGCTGCCAGCAAAGGCAAACAGAAAGCGGTAGCTGCCCAGCTTCGTTCGTTCTTTCGGGTTGGGAGACATGACCCCGAGCAGCGCACCGTAAGGGACATTCACCACGGTGTAGGCCATCATCATAAACAGGTAGGTGATGTAGGCATAAACCAGTTTGCCGGTATAGCCGAAGTCGGGTGTAGTAAAGGTAAGCACTCCAATTACAGCAAACGGTATGGCGAACCAGAGCAGATAGGGCCGGAACTTTCCGTATTTGGTGCTGGTCCGGTCGGCGATGACTCCCATGATGGGATCGTTGGCCGTATCCCAGATGCGGGTGACCAGCAAAAGCGTACCGGCAGCGGCGGCGGTGATGCCGAAAATATCGGTGTAAAAATAGACCAGGTACATGGTGAAGATCTTCCAGTACATGGAACAGGCGGCATCGCCGAAACCATACCCGACCTTCTCCTTCAGACTAAGTTTATGCGTTTTTGGATCCATGGTTTGAATTGATGATTCCTATTTAACCAGCATCATCTGCCGGGATTGAACGAAGCTGCCGGATGTAATCCGGTAGAGATAAACGCCCGATGCCAATCGGGATGCATCAAAGAGTATTTTGTGGCTGCCGGCGGGCATAACGCCGTCCATCAGAACGGCAACTCTACGGCCAAGCATATCATAAACGACCAACTGCACGTGTTCCTGTACAGGCAGGTCGAAACCGATCACCGTAACCGGGTTAAACGGATTGGGATAGTTCTGCTCCAGGGAGTAAACTTCCGGCACCCCGGCTTCGTCTCCGGTTGAGGTCACTTCCTGCCCCTCACCTCTTACCGCCAGATAGGCAATATCGATACTTCCATCCTGCGCTTGCAGAAGTATGCTGTTCTCGCCGCGGTTCAACATGACCCCCGAAAAGTCCCGGTAGTGCCACTCCCCCTGAGTACCGCTCAGCCGCTCCCTGAGTTCCAACCTGGGTGGATACCTCACTCTCAATGTTGCCGCCGTGTTACCCGGCAGCCGGTACCCAATCCGGATATCATAAGCTCTGCGCTCACCCGCCAGAATCCGATCCCAGAGAAGTGACCCGTTGTCTCCGGTTCGAACAAAAACCCCGTCGCGAGCCGTATCATCGGGCAGCAGTTCGGCCCCACCGGACAGGCTCGCCGAAGCCACCTCATACCAGCGTGTATCCGGAACCTCCACAACCGTTAATTCGGGTGCACGGGATTGTATTTCAAAATGATCGTCCGTTACCCGAACCGATATGGTGTAGGATCCCGGTTCACCGGCAGTCCACTCGTATTCAAATGGTTCTGATGTCACATCAGCTACCGGCTCCCCGTTGATGAGGAACCAGGCTTCAGGCTGTCCGGAGTTTCCCGGTGTGATGTCTGCGACAAACCTGACCACCGTGCCGGTTTCCGCCTCCTGACCGTCTGCGGGAGCCAACAGCGTTACCGCGGGCGGCTGCCTCTCCGACTCCAGGCCGTAAACCTCCAGCTCACTGAGCCGTAACGGCTCACCATCAACACTTTGTGGAGCGGAAACACGGACAAACCGGCCGGATACGGGTGTTTCGCCGATATGCTCATCCGTTCCACCGCCACCATCCTGAACCTCATGGAGAGGTGTCCACCGGACGCCGTCGAAAGAGACCAGAACATCATAGCGAGAAGCGTAACCACTGTCGGCCCAGCCCAAAACCACCCGCCGGATGTCGAACGCTTTCAGTAGATCAACTTCGATCCAGGCATCACCGGCGGAATCGGCAATCCAATAGGTGTCCGCTATCCCGTCAATTACATTTTCCGGACCATTGCCCGTCCGGGAGGATGAAGCCTGGGCAGTGCCTGCCGAGGCCCGGTTGAATTTCTCCGGAGGGACCACATTGATCGTTACCCTGGCTGTATCGGCTTCGCCTCCCTCACCAGTAGCAATTAACACATATTCGGTGGTATCGGCTGGCTGGACCATCCGTGACCCTGACTGCGGTACCTGTTCACCATTCAGGGTAACGGCTTGGGCACCTGTCGCCGACCAAATCAGCTCCGCTGAATCATTCTCAATGATCAACAGAGGATGTGCCGACAACCGCGCACGCGTGCGTTGTTCCGTCTCCTGCCTGATCGCGTCAATGGCCCCGGCGACATAGACCAGCGGGGCATTCCAGTTGATGGCTACCTCGTTGGTGGCATAGCTGCACCAGTCATCGACGTACGAAAGTGCGGGCAGATCCGAGGGGTAGTTGCAGCCGTCCTGCTGGCCCGAATGCGGACCGCCGACCACCAATCCGGGTACGGGGGCATCATGGCTGTGAGCGGCGGATGGCCGGTGATGCGGGTCCATAGGCGTGCGGCTGCCGATACCCGTTACAAAAGAGTATCCGGTAGGATTTCGTCCCAACACATAGTCCAGATTGGCCTGTGCGGCATCGAGCATGGACCCGTTGCCGGTGAGCCGGTATCCCTGCAAGAGCATCAGCGAGTGATTAAGGGCGACACTGTTGCTGCCCCATACAAAATCACCGCCGCCCCGATACCCCATACTCATCAAGTAGGCAGAGTTGCTGTGCGCATTGAGCAGTTCATTGGCCATCTGTTCGATTCGGCCGGTAATATGGCCCACATTCGCGGCCGGTGTGAGTCTGTCGCGGTGATGGGCCAGCGATACCCAGGCCAGCGGCCTTACCTGCGGCCAGGCGGGGATAGTAATACCGTGAACATTGCCCAGGTTGCGGGCATGCCAGTAACTGTCGTCGCCGGTGGTGATGTAGAGTTCGGCGGCGGCCCAGTCGAATTCATCGCTAACGTTCGAATCACCGTATTCGCCGGTCACAATATCGGGAGAGTGCTCCTGGTTCATGGCATCCTGACGATAGTAGAGATTCGGATGTTCCAGAGCCCATTGCCAGGCAAATTCGGCGGCAGCCAGCGCTCGTTCGGAAAAACCCCTGTCATACGGACGATAAACCCGGGAAGCCACCGCCATCACCCCGGCAAAATTGAGTGTGGCGGCCGTTGATTTCTGAACCGCGTACCGGGCGCTATTATCCTGATGCGGCATGATGATTCCCGAGAACTGCGGCGAGGTCAATTTGTGGTACACCCCGCCGTCGTGCGGGTCTTGCATGGTGATCATCCAATCCAGGTTCCACCGGAGCTCATCCAGGATATCCGGAACTCCCGACCCGCTTTCCGGAATATTTACCGTCAGCTCCTCAAAATAGTTCGGGAAATGCTCATAGGCCGCCAGCATTGTGTAGGTGGTGATTCCCGAATTGACGATATATTTGTTAAAATCGCCGGCGTCGTACCATCCTTTGGAGGAGGAAAAGGTATAGCCCACCGGGCGATGTTCGGTTGCCGCCGAGGAGTGGATCATCGCATTGTCGTCGGGATGCCCCATGGGGCGAGCCCAGGGTCCGGCGTACGGCTCGGTAATCTCCGTGGATGCCCGGTTGAAATAGTAGGCCTTGAGTGCGGACCTGGAAACCTCCGTCAAGACCTCTTCACTGATCTCAAACGGATGGGATTCACCCAGATCAGGGTGCTCAATCCGATAGGTTCCGGGGGTACTCAAGTCGGTAAAAAGCGCATGGAGTACTGTTTCGTCGGAGTGCTCCCAGTAAAGCCCGTCCCCGCCAAGTAATGCTCCCGTAAATACCGTGTCACCGCTCTCTACATCAACAATTTGGTATTGCGATGTCGTCAGAACCGAACCGTTGACCGGCACAACAGCCAGTTTATCTGCATCAGGGTGATACCCCGCCTGATTCACCTTGAAGGGGCGGTAGGCCTCGGCGGATGTCCAGGCTGCGGATAAAAGAATTGCGGCCAGCAACATGGAAGCAATTTGAAATAGCAGGCGCATGGGCAATGGTGAATTTTTGAGATGGATACCTGGTCGGTGTGTTAAAAAAAGTCGGTAGAACTATAGTCAATAGGCAATTGAGAGTTGACTGAAATCGCCGGCCTAATCATACATATCCGGGAGATCGTTTTCAAACAGTACAACCGGGTGCCTGTGAAACTCCACAAAATTCTCGGCGCTGATTTGCCCGGGAAACGGCGCGTAGTAGTGGTCGCGGTTTTCCCGCTCGAAGTTGGCGTTTCTCCAGACCTGGACATAGGCGATTTGCCGGGTGAGATCGTCGGTCAGGATCGGCTCGAGCAGCTCGCGGGTCCACCAATAAGGATCCGGGATGGCCTCCTTCCCTGTTTCGGTAAGCGCGGGCAGCTTGTTGCGTTCATTGGCGATTTCTACGGTATACCGGAGGGTGCGGATACGGTGCTCGCGCTGCCGTTCTTCCGGGGTATCGTTGGCAGGGTGACCGTAATCCCAGTAGTTGTCGATGCCTATGATGTCCACATACGCGTCACCGGGATATCCGTACATGTAGTCTTCATGAAACCGGTCGATATCCATCCGGCTGCGGTCCGGCGAAAAGGCATAGAGCAGGTTGTCGACCTGGTGCTCATCCCGGAGATATTCCACCGTGAACCGCCACAAGGCGATGAATTCCTCTTCGGTACAAAGTCCCTTCCCCCACCAGAACCAGTCACCGTTATGCTCGTGATACGGCCGAAAAATAATCGGAATGGGAGCCAGTTCCCGGAAAAAGGCGGCGATATAGTCCAGGTCGGCCCGGTACTGATCGTGCCGGTCACCACCAGGGATGATCTCCGACACCGCGCGGGTGGTATCGTAAAATGAACCCCCGGTTACGGGATTGGATTTGTGCCACGCATAGGTAATAACCCCGCCACGTTCAAAGCCGGAGCGTACCCAGGCAATTGATTGCCGCGTGTGTTCTGCAATATCCTCTTCCGTGAAATGACTCCGGTAAAAATCGGCGATATCCCATCCGTAGATAGCCGGAAACGAGCCGGTCACCGATTTCACATCGGAGCGCTCCTCGCCGGAGTCAAGCTCACTGTGGTGCCAGTGATAGCCGTAGGCCAGGGTAGCCTGATGACCGAACAGGAGGTGATCATGACGCATCTCCATAAGGTTGGCGTACAGGTTGCGAGTCTGCTCATTGGCATTCGGGTCAACCAGGGTATAGGTCCCGGTGCCGACACGTTCAGAGCATGATGCCAAAAGCATCACAATTAAGGTGATAAACAGTGGTTCTATGATTCGCATGTAGACAGATAGCTGCTCTTATGTGACTGTTTCCGATGATTTGCGTTGCGGGAAGACAGCGCAGACATCCGGTATCAAGGGAGTTCCACGGGCAAATGTTTTTTGGAGTGGAGGATGGTAAACGGCGTATTCCCTGCGGTATCCATGGCCAGTGCCGTATACAGCAGGCAGGTACGAGATGTGTGATAGGGGCATTTCCAGGGGCCGGCCTTATGGTCTGAGAGATCGGGTTTACCTGCAGCATCCAAACGGAAATACCATTCTCCGTTTTCGCGGTCGACAAAATGTTTCTTTGTGAAATCCCAAACCCTTTCCGCTTCGGAGATATATTTCTCATCTGCGCTCAGCAGATACGCGTAAAGATATCCGGTAAGCGCTTCGGCCTGTGCCCACCACTGTTTGCCGGCATCCGCCACATCTCCCCTTTCACCCGTGTCGCAGATTCCACCCGGTGCGGGATCGCTTCCCTCGGTTATGGTGATGTCGGCCAGGTCAAACAGAATCTTGCTGCATGACTCCAGCTGATCGTTGTTACCGATTTCAGCCGCGGCATCGTATAACAGCCAGGCCGCCTCAATATCGTGCCCATAGGAGTAGCGCGGAGAGACGGGGTTCAGGTTCTCATCAAAATAGGAGAGAATGTGCCGGCTGTCGGCGTCATACATGGAATCGATGTGGATAGCAATCAGTTCCGCCAGGCGATCTTTCAGGAGATCATCCGGCCGGGCGCGATACAGATGCGTAAATGCCTCCAGTAGATGCAGATGGGTGTTGAATGTCCGGGCGGCATGGATGTCATTCGAGCCCAGCCGGGTATCGTCCATCGGCTGCCAGTCATTTGAAAAAGCCTCGTGGTAACCGGTTCCGTCATCCCTGTACGCATGCTTTTCGATCAGATCGAACAGGGAATCGGCCAGGGCAAGAGCCTGATCATCCCGGCAGGCCAGATAATACTCGGCCAGTCCGTATATCGCGAACGCCTGGGTATAAATATGTTTGCGGTTGTCCCGAACGGTGCCGTCTCCGGCAACCGACCAGAAGATACCTCCATGAACCGGATCCCAAAAATCGTTACGCACCGTAAGCAACGCGCGCCGGGCCAGGACAAGATAGGAAGGATCCCGAAGCAGCCGGTACGCCGCGGAGAAGGTCCACAGAATCCGGGTATTCAAAACACCGGATTTGTCGGACGCAACCGGATCAGCCTGATGATCCAGCGCCCCGTGAAAACCTCCACCATGATCATCGATCATCCTGTTCATCCAGAATGGAAGAATATGCTGCTGCAACTCGTCGGAAAGTTCGTCCGACAACCGCGCCAATTTATGCTGAAGTGACATGGAGATAATAATTACATCAAAATATCTGTACCGGCGGTGTGATCATGTCCCGGATCGGGAACACCTCCCACCCCTCCCTGAAATTTACCTGCCGCCTATTAAATCAATCAATTTGATTTAAAATATGCAAATTAAAACCGCTTTTTTAAAATTATTTTTCGGTATTTCGCAAAAGAGACCGCCGGCATACCGTGAAGGGACTTTTCTTTTCAGAGGAACCGGAAGCAACCCGGGAAATTATTATTCAATCAAATTGATTTAATACTCAAAAAGCGATAGGTTCTCTGGAAAGCGCTTTTATTCAGGATGAACTACCAACCGCAACCAAACACCACATCCATGAAAATTACCCGCCTGTCCCTCAAGGTTTTTTCCCGCAGATTCAGTCGTTTATCACTGATGGCCTGTTTTCTTGTCATATCCTTCACCTCCCTTGCATGCGAGTCCGGGTCAGGCAATATGGATGAAAGTGCGGATCAGTCCGGCACTACTCCGTTCGTAGAGGTTCGGGACGGCAACTTTTTTATTGGTGATGACCCCTACTATTTTATCGGATTCAATTACTGGTATGGCATGAACCTCGGGGCCGACCTGCAGGATGGGGATTACGAGCGTCTGGTCCGGGAACTGGATCATCTTCAGGAACTCGGAGTGGACAACCTTCGGGTTCTGGCCGCAAGCGAGGGTCCGGATGACGCGGGCTGGCGCGTGGTACCGAGCTCCCAACCGGAGCCGGGCGTTTACAATGAAGATGTAATTCGCGGTCTGGATGTACTGCTTGACGAAATGGCCAAACGTGACATGCGCGCCGTGCTGGTTCTTAACAACTTTTTCCAGTGGTCGGGCGGCATGGCTCAGTATGTGTCGTGGGTGACCGGAGAACCCTATCAGTTTCCCTTTTTGGGGGAATATACCTGGGACGAATACCAGACCTTCGCCAACCGTTTCTACGCCCTTCCCGAAGCGCGGGAACTGTTCAAGGACAAGGTTCGCCATCTGCTCACCCGAACCAATACCGTGAATGGCCGCGCCTATACGGATGACCCGACCATCATGTCGTGGCAGCTGGCCAATGAACCGCGTGAATTCGGTTATGTGGAGGAGTATGTCGATTGGGTGAAGGCCACCTCCGACCTGATTAAATCTCATGCTCCCAACCAGCTGGTGTCTCTCGGTGGTGAAGGCAAATTGCTCCGCCGCCACAATATGGACACCCGTTTTGAGCAGCTCGCACAAAGCGATGCCCTGGACTATCTCACCATCCATCTCTGGATTGAAAACTGGAGCCTGTACGACCCGGCCGGTGATCCCGAAGGTACCTTCATGCACGCCATAGGCAAATCCATGGGATACATCGCCGACCATGTTGCCATTGCCGAACAGGTCGGAAAACCGGTCGTGCTGGAAGAGTTCGGAGTCTCCAGAGACGGGCTGGATCACGACCCCTCCGCACCGGTAACCTACCGCGACCAGTATCTGGAAGTGATTTTTGAGGCAACCCACCACCTCGCCCAGGAGCGATCCGCTTTTGCCGGCCTGAATATCTGGACCTGGTCGGGCGAAGGCTATCCGGAAGTGCCCGGCGAATACTGGGAACCAGGCCGCACCCTCACCGGCGATCCGCCCCATGAATACCAGGGCTGGTACGGTATCTATGAACAGGACGAGTCTACCCTGGAACTGATCCGCACCTACAACGAACGTATCAACGCACTGTTCCACTGATACCTTCCTGGCAGGCCAAACCCGAACCATCTTCTGAATTCATCCCATAGCATTTCATATATGAAAATGTTATCGTTAACAAATATTATGAAGTCTGCCGGATCCTGTATGCAAATGTGAGCCGCTGTCCGCTTTCAGGTTGTACCCAGGGGTCTTCCACCCTGTTACTTATGAACTTCCCTGCCGGACGGGCAGCAAAAACCGAATACATCAAACCCTCCACCCCATGACACATCTTCTACCGCGGTTTTTAATCCTTCTTCTGTCGCTTGCGGCAACGACGCTGCCTTCACTACCTGTACAGGCCCAGGAAAAGCACCCCGGACGCGTACATCTGTCACAGCTTCCAGCATGGCAAAATCCCGAAATATTCGGAATCAACAAGGAACCCGGCCGCGCCCATGCCATGCCTTACGGCACGATCGAGGAGGCACTGGACGACGACGGGGATTTCTACAACTCGAAGTATCACCGTTCATTGAACGGCTACTGGAAGTTCCATCTCGCCGACAATCCATTTGCCGCTTCTCCCGATTTTCACGAACCCGGCTTCAGCGACAGTAACTGGGACCGTATTGCCGTTCCATCTTACTGGCAGACTGAAGGATATGGACAGGCTATCTACCTCAACAGCATCTACCCTATTGATTCCATTATGGGCGGACTGTTCCCCCCCATGGTTCCCGTTGAGAATAACCCCACCGGGCTCTACCGTCACCGTTTTGATCTTCCCGCCGACTGGGACGGCCGCGAAGTGTTCATCCGCTTCGATGGTGTTCGCAGCGGCTTCTATCTCTGGATTAACGGTGAGAAAGTGGGATACAGCCAGGGAAGCATGACCCCCGCCGAATTCAACATTACCCCGCACCTGCAGCCGGGAGAAAATTCCATCGCGGCAAAGGTAATCCGCTGGACCGACGGCAAGTGGCTGGAGGATCAGGACATGTGGCGCATGAGCGGCATCTTTCGCGATGTTCACCTCTACTCCACCCCGCAGATGTACCTGCAGGATTTCTTTGTAAACGCCGGTCTGGATACCGATTACCGACATGGCGTCCTGGAAGTAACAACAAAAGTCCGGAATAACAGCGGCGCGGTCCGGTATCCCGCCAACGTAGAGGTCTATCTGTTTGACGGCCGCAACAACCCGGTCGGCCAGGGGCCGTTGGCCGAAGCATACACCGAAGACCCCATGCCGCCCGGCACCATGGCTGTGGCCCGGATGCGCACAACTGTCGAAAACGCGAAGCACTGGTCAGCGGAAACCCCCTATCTCTATACCGTTGTGCTTGCTCTCAGGGACAGCGACGGAGAGCTGCTGCAGACGGTGAGAACCCGAGCCGGATTCCGAACCTATGAAATCCGGGACGGGGTGTTTCTGGTGAATGGCGAAGAGGTCAGACTCAAAGGCGCAAACCTCCACGAACACGACCCGCACAAAGCCCATACCGTCGATCCCGACTGGATCCGGAAAGACTATCGCCTGATGAAACAAAGCAACATGAATGCGGTGCGCATGGCCCACTATCCCCACAGCCGTCATTACTACGAATTGGCCGACAAATACGGGCTCTATGTGATGGATGAAGCCAACGTGGAGACTCACGGCATCTCCTTCCGCCGCAATCTCATTCCCGGAAGCGATCCGATGTGGACCATGGCCACGCTCGAGCGGATGCGGCGCATGGTCGAAATCCACAAGAACTATCCGTCGGTGGCGATATGGTCACTTGGCAACGAAGCCGGTCACGGTGACAACTTCTCCAAATCGGCTGCACTGATCCGCTCCATGGATCCGAGCCGCCCGATTCACTATCAGCATATGAATGAAATCGCCGACATGGACAGCTACATGTACCCGCCGCCGGGCAGTGTCCGCGACATTCTGGCCACCATGCCTTCCAACCGGGCTCTGATCCTGTGCGAAATGGCCCACTCCATGGGCAACTCCACCGGTAACATGATGGAATACATGGAACTGCTCGAAAACCACCGCAATTACATCGGTACGTTTATCTGGGACTGGGTCGATCAGGGCCTCTATGAAGAGGATGAACAGGGCAACATGTTCTGGGCCTACGGCGGCGATTACGGCGACTACCCGAACGATGGCAATTTCAATATCAACGGACTGGTGATGCCCGACCGAACTCCGCAGCCCGCCCTCAAACAGGTGAAATACGCTTACCAGCATGTGACGATTTCTGCCGCCGACCTCCGGAACGGCACTGTTTCGCTGACCAACCGCTACTCGCACATCGCCCTCGACCGCTTCTACCTGCATTGGGAACTGAAGGAGGATGGAATCGTGCTTCAGTCAGGGCAAAAGGAGCTTTCCGGCATAGAGCCTGGAGAAAGAGTAACCGTAACGCCGGATTTTGAAAAACCGGAGCTGCGGCCCGGACGCGAGTACTGGCTGAATGTCAGTTTGCATCTCAATGCAGACGAGGCCTGGGCCGACGCCGGTCACCGGATAGCCTGGGAGCAGTTTGCCTTGCCCTGGCCAACACCCCCGGCCCTTCGCCAGAAGCCCGGTGATATGGCGACTCCCGCCGTAACAATGGATGGCGACAGCTTTGTATTGCAAAGCGATGATACCCGCATCCGTATTTCCAGGGAGAGCGGAGAAATGACCTCTCTGCGTCACAATGGCCGGGAGTTGCTGGTGGGACCGTTAAAGCTCAATTTCTGGAGGGCTCCGACCGACAACGACATGGCGGGATGGGGCGATGTGCTCGATCCCTGGAAAACCGCCTTTGCAGAGCGATCCGTAGATCGTGTTGAGATTGTTTCGCAGACAGATGCCGCGATAGCGATTCTCGCGGAGGGGCGTCTGTCCGTTGGCTCATCCACCTTCCAAACCCTTTACACATTCTGGGGGAATGGGGTGATGCAGGTCGAAGCGCACATCCACCCGCTCGGTGACGTGCCCGAAGCCATTCCCAGAATCGGCATGGAGTTGCGCATTCCGGCCGATTATCACACCATGACCTGGTACGGCCGCGGTCCCGAGGAGAACTACCAGGATCGCAACCGGGGCATCAATATCGGGGAGTACACCGGATCTATTCCGGAACTGGTTACGCACTATGTGATGCCCCAGGAAAATGCCAACCGCACCGATGTTCGTTGGACCGGTTTCACCAACGATGAAGGCCAAGGTCTGCTGGCTGCCGGAATGCAGGAGCTGAACGTAAGCGCCTGGCCATACAGCCTTCAGGACCTTGAAAAGGCCACCCATGTAAACCGGCTGCCCGTCAGAGACTTTTTCACGGTTAATATCGACTACAAACAGCAGGGTGTCGGTGGAATTAACTCATGGACCGAACTGGCCCGCGCAATGGAGCCTTACCGGCTGCCCGCATCCCGCCCCTATTCGTATGGGTTCTATCTGATACCGCTGGATCCGTCTTCGGGTGATATGAGAGACCTGGCCCGTACGCTGCCACCTAAATCACTCGATCAATTACCGGTACAGGGCGATCATTGATACTTGCACCAAAATCCATTTTTTGTGATGATACGTGCAGCGGTAAACGTCACTTTCTGGTTTTTATGGCAACGCTTCGTTTCGATTGCAGCTTGAACCGCGGCTGATTGGCAAAAATAAAGGGGAACGAGCTTGTCGCTCGTCCCCCTCACGGGTTTGGATTCAATCGCGTGCACCGGGAAGTACACGCATCTTAACCAAGGTGCTCTCAATGATGAATATAAAAATCAAAAAATCAGGCCCGGCCCGGGTATGTAAAGGATCCATAAAGTACCGGACAATCCGGGAGACCGTCCTCTCCCCCAGTCTGACCGGCACCATCCCCCGTACATACGATACTCTCGCCCCAGAAAAGAGTTGTTAGAAATTCACTTTACCAACAACATTTTCCTGTTCAGAATCGCGTGGCTGCCGCTGGTCAGGCGGTACAGATAGACTCCACTGGACCAGCCCGAGGCATCAACCGTCACCGTATGGCTGCCCGCGCCGTGATACCCGGATGCCAGGGTCTCCACACGCCGGCCCTGCAGATCAAACACCTCCAGGGTTACCGCAGCCCCTTTTTCAAGTGAAAACCGAATTCGGGTTGCCGGGTTGAACGGGTTGGGATAGTTCTGGTCCAGCTGAATGCCGGAAGGCCGTTCAGCCACATATCCGGCATCCGTGGGTACATGATAGTGAAACGCGACCGGGCCGGGTCCGATCCCTGCCTGAAAGCTGTCCACTGCGGCAGCTGAAAGATCATAGCGCACAACCTTGCCGGCAGAGGCAAAATCCGGGGCAATGGTGACATAAACCAGCGGGTCCTGCGACTGCACATCCACCGAGAACGAGTGCATTTGCCGTTCCAGCCAGGGTTCGTCATGAAGCCTCATCTGCTCAAGGTCAACGGACCGGATTCCGTCACGTTGCAGTAATGCCGTCTGAGCATCCAGAAAAATCAGTTTTCCTGGATGTCCGCCCGTCTCCATCCTTCCGGCCACTTCCAGTTCATCGGGATCGATCACCACCAGTTCGCCAAAGGTTTCGTACGTTTCGGGATCCCAGCTGCCGTCCGGGCCAACGCCGTAATTTCCAACGGCAACGGACCATATTCTGCCGGCCGGACCGACCGCCAACTGACCCGGATTGTCGCCAACCGGGATTCTCTTGACCACCTCATCACCGGTGATATCAACTACGGCCACTTCGTTTCCGGTACCCATACCACTCAGGGCCACAAACACATGGTTTCCGGACTTTACCATACCCTCCGGACCGGATCCTGCCCCCAAATCGATCACCGCAATTTCCTCGCCAAGGGCAAGGTCAATCACCGAGAGATTGTCTCCATAGAGGTTGCTTACGTATGCTTTCTCTCCGGAAACCTGCAAAATGTGGCGCGGGCTCCCGCCATGTGCTTCATCATCAATGAAAATGGTCATGGCGGACTCGAAGGTTACGGGATCGATCACTTCAATTTTGTGGCTGTTGTTGACCACAACGTAGAGCATCTCGTTGATCCACTGCGCATCATTGGCAACATCTCCCAGCAAACGCTGAGTATATGTATGGAACACCTGCTGCTCCACTTCTCCCGTCTCCGGTTTGAACACGGTGAGTGTGGCGTTGTTGTTTCCCCAGGAACCTTCGTTAACGACAAAAACCTGATATGGCTGATATCCGGCAGATTGCTGTCGGACCTGCTCAGGCGCCTCCGTAAAGAGTTGGGCGGCCAACGGGACATGCCCCGCGAGTCCGGTGATGATCGAAAAAACTATAAGTGCAAAGAGTGTTCGTAAACCTGATTTCATGAAAAGCTCCTTATTTTGAAATCGCTCAGGGCCCGGACCGGTTCGTCCGTCAGTTGAGCGAAAGGGTTATGGTTAGGTGATAGTGCCTGGGCGCGGAAGGATAAGACTGGATGACCTCGTATGCGGCGTCGGTCAGGTTGCGAATGCCGGCGCTGACCTCCCCGCTCCACACGGCAGCCGGCCATCGCATGCCCAGATCCAGATCCATGGCTGTAAATGCCTCCAGAGGATCCCGGATCGCTGAATGGTCAAATGTGGTGTAACGCGCTCCCGTGTACCGGCCCGACCATTGCACCCAGACCCGGTCTCGCCACGCTGCCCGAATTCCCGCTTTGTGCTGCCACTCCGGTACATAGATCATCTGCTTTCCCACGCTGCCGTCTCCGGGAAATCGCTCCTGCTGAATCGCTATGCGGGTGCGTGTTACCATGTAGTGCGCATTCAAACGGAACGGGTGGATGGCTGCTTCACCACGAATCTCCCCCTCCAGGCCGGTTGAGCGGATCTTTTCGATGTTATCAGGGGTAAAGCGTCCGCCATCTCCGGGCCGCCAGCGAATTCCGTTGTCAAAGTCATGACGAAAAACGGTGATTCCGGCTGAAATGCTTTCCATAGTAACAGCCCCGGAGGTGATATTTCCGGAAGCGGTGCTGCCGCCCGACACTTTCGGGTTGTTCCGTTTATTGTAATACGACAGGCCCGCCTCGAGGGACCGGACCGTTTCGGGTTCCAGATCGGGGTTTCCTCCCGGAATCCAGAACAGGTCGTTGTAAGAAGGGGTGTTTCGGTTCCGGCCGGCCAGGGCGCGCAACGTCAGCGTTTCATCCAGAGGTTGAAACGTAATACCCAATGCCGGATTGAGCGCCGTTCCGAAGGTAGTGTGATGTTCGGCCTCCAGAAAAGGATTCAGTCGAAATCCGGGGAGAGCTTCCCAGTCATGGCGGATGCGCAGCGATACCTCCGACTTCCGCTGCCTGCCGGCATAGTTGTCACTTTCAACCTGCTGATGAGCCAATTGAGCGGCAGCCATCGATTCGTGTGCGGCATTCCAGACATACCGCAAGGACGGCTGTGCCATAAAAAGCCGGGTGGTGCTGTACTCGGTGCGACCGGTTCGCGCATCAGTGTAATCGAGGACGTACCGGTAAAACCCTCCGGTGAGATTAAGCTGAATTCGCTCAAACCCCGCATAACCGGCCTGCGTAAGCCATCGGATGGTGCGATCGTCCTGACGCGCCGGTGCGGGCGAGCTTGCCGGGCCGGGGAGGTCATTGGTGATGTCGTCCAACCAGATCAGTGACCGGAACCGCCAGTCGTTGTGTGCATACCCGGCCTGCGCCGTCAGCCAGGAGCCTTCCACCGCATTGTTGACCCGTGTTCGTTCGACCCCTCGAACCGGGTCGAAATAGCTGAAATCATAGTCCGCTTTTCGGTGATAGGCTCTGACCGAGCCCTGGAATGCTCCATGACGGACGAAGGCCCCGGCGCCGGTCTGCCGCAGACCGAAACTGCCGATGCTCCGGCTCACGAACGCGGGATTCTGGGGTTGCGAAGACCGTAGCGAGATGGCGCCTCCGAGTCCGCCGGACCCTGTCATGGCCGCCGGATTCCCCGAAGAGGCGGAAATCCCGTCCAGCATTCCGGCGGGAATCAGCGACATATCAAAAACTCCCAGCATCGGATGGTTCAGTGGCAGCTCCTCCCACAGGATGCGGGTCTGGCCCGGGGAAAAACCACGTTGTGAAACCATGGCCATATTTCCGGCGCCATAGTCGCGAATCATGGCAAAAGTGTGATTATCAAGCAGCCAGGCCGCAGACTCCTGACGAAACGCGCGTATTTGTTGCGGGTCAACGGACTGGATATAAACCGGCTGATGATGGCCCGGTTTCTCAATACGGGGTGCGAGGATTCGGATTTCATCCAAAAAGAGGGTATCGGCAAGGTCGGTATACCCTTTCGCCTGCTCATCCCGCCTTTCCAGCGCTACCGCCTCATCCTGCATTTCCGGTACGGCCGGCAGTGCCGATGCCATGGTAATCGGGCCGCTCAGGAGATCAGCATATGGCATCCCTGCAATCAGCACCATGGCCAGCCATAACGTTCGGATCACGCCCCATGCATTACGCCGACGAGACATGAATTCGAGACCATGCGTCGTTGCATGTCCGGTGCTGGAGCCCCTGGCGTTATTTGTTCCCGAGGGCACAAACCGCCGTACCGGCATCATGCTCCGGAGACCGGCGCAAAACGCATTGCGGGCGCGTGTTGCAACAACACTCCGATGGTACCTACGGATCACTTGGAATAAGCGCATGAATTGCAGGATATACGTCGGCCCCAATTCCCGAGGGCATCGGCATTCAACACCTGGCAGGTCTCCTGGCTCCATCCCCGATCGAACGGCCTTCCCGTTCCCGATGATGCCGGAACAGTGGCTATGGCAGGTTTCGATCTTGTTGCGGATGATACAGTTGCGGGTACAGCTCCCGGTTTGAACGGGATTCCCTTTTCACTTCCGTTCTGGAAGAACCAAATGTGATTACTCTGATGATAGACAGAAGACTCCACTTGCGCAACAGAATTTATTCAAACGTTCGTGGAACGCTAATTTATTGCGCCGTGCGGTATTCACACAGGGCCTTTCTGGCACAAACCGGGACTCCGGGTGCGTTTCAGGCGGACACAAACGTAACGGCAATTCAGTCCATCAGAAATAGTATCGGTACGATACCCTGGCATTGCGGCCCATCATGGGGATATCGCGCTGATCGACCCGTGACAGATGATCACGCCAGGTGACATCAAACAGATTTTCAACCGTTACGGTGAACTGATGCAGATTGTGGGTTCCCAGTCGCACTCCGCCGGCGATCTCGGTGAGGGTATAGCCGCCGGTCGTCTCTTCAGCGGGGGCAACCCTGTTCTGTGCGAACACGTGCTGAACCTGCAGGCGTCCCCACCACGAACCGGTGTCGTATTCGGTGGCGCCTTTCAAGCGCAGCGGCGGCATCAAGGGAAGCGGTTGTCGGGAGTCATTTCTTTCTGTAGCGCGGATGTAGTCACCTTGCCCGGTCAGACTCCAGCGCCGGGTCAGCTCCTGCTTCACCACAAGCTCACCGCCGATCATATCCGCATCGGAACCCCGGTACTGCAGTATCGGCAGTCCGCGCACCGGCTCGTTTTCACCAGTGGGCACTCTCGTGATGTAGTTGGTGATACGGTTGGCATACAATGCCAGATGGATCCGTCTGGCCGGAGTTTCATAATCGATGAAAAAATCGGCTCCATACCCGATTTCATTGTCCAGGGACGGGTCACCGATCTCATACGCACCGGCGCCAAGATGGATCGCGTCGGAAAACAGCTCTTCGACAGAGGGAGCGCGGTGAGCCCGGGAGAGCTGGAAGCCCACGCGCAAGGGATCCGAAACGGAGCCATGCACCCCGACGGCCCCGGCCCAGATGCCCTGGTTACGAGTTGATCCGGCATCTGGAAAATCAGGATTTGGTCGTGATTCGGTGCGGTTCCACTCCAACCTGACTCCGGCCTGCAGTCGCCAGTTTGAAGAGAGCGCAAGTTCCTCCACAACATAACCGGCGACGGTCACTCCCCGTGCATCGGGAGTCAGCGCTTCATCACCGCCCACCTTCATCCGGTAGTATTCCAGTGATGCTCCTACTGTTCCGTTGTCCAGTATGCCGCGGGAGCCATGCTGCAGCAGCAATTCGGCCTGCGCGTAATCCTGATCCACCGAAAGCTCCAGATCTTCGTCATATCCCCCTTCGGAATCGTATTCCCGCTCAATCTCCTCGTGGATATAGTGGTTGTAGGAGGCCCTGAACTCGGCTCCTTCCCAAAAATCATGACGCAGTACCCGGGCGACAGTCCCCTGTGCCGCATATCGCTGCATAAACAACTCCACCTCTTCATCCGGATCAAACGGATCTTCGGGCACTCCGTATCTCTGGTCGACGAACTGCACGGACGCTCCTGCATGGGTATCGGCACCACGGTAGGCGGCACCGGTCGCGAAATGTAAGGCCCTCAAATCTGTACCTGGAATAGTGCCGGAAGGCGTTTTCATGTCACCGGTATTCCTGGTACTGCCACGCACGGACACCGCCCAGGAATCGGTCCCGTAGGTGTAGCGCCCGGCACCGGAAAGGGACGCCATCCCGGACTGCCCTTCGCTCCCGACATATCCGCTGGACCCTGCAGTCCATCCCGATGGGATGTCGTTTGAGTGCGCGTTGACAATGCCGCCCATTGCGCTGGAGCCGTATATCAGGCTGGCCGGACCCCGGATCACATCCAGTTGTTCTATCGATTGGGGATCCAGGGAAACCGCATGGTCATGCGCCGTGGCGGAAATATCCCCCATTTTCATTCCGTTCTGAAGCACCTGGATCCGCTCTCCGTCCATGCCTCGAATAACCGGTCGAGCCGGGGCGATTCCGAACGATCGCATGGCTACCCCGGCTTCCCCGTCGATCAATGCTCCCAGTGAACTGGTGTTTCGCTGCTGGATATCTGCACTACTATAACTCTGCGACGGCTGATAGCGGGTGATGCGGCGAAACAGGGATGCCGTTACCAAAACCTCGGCTGTTCGAGTGGTTGCCGGTGACAGGGTGATCTCCAGCGTCGGTTCACCTTCCTGCGGAAGGGTCACCGAAATCTGCCTGCTTTCATATCCGACATAGCGGATGAGCAGGTGCCAGGTCCCCTCCTCCAGCCCTTCCAGCCGAAAGGTCCCGTCCGGGGCGGTTGAAGTGCCCAAAGCCGTCTCGAGCACCATTACGGTAGCACCCGGCAACGGCTCCTCCTCCGTGTCGACAACCCGTCCGTGAATGGTCTGGGCATAAGATATCCGGGGAGTTAACAATAGCAGTAAAACAAGTAGTCCGATACGAAACATATGATACATAGCTCTGTCTAAATGGTTAATTGGCAGTATGATCCCGTTTACCAGCGAAACGTCAACCGGGAGTTTCAGAATCATTTGCAGGGATGGAATCCGCCGTTTCACGATGCACCAAGCCACGAAGCAGCTTTAGGCTGATGGATTATAATGGCTAATTTTAATTTAGTCAAGGCTAAATTTAGAATCCCTGGCAATGTGAAAATTCCAGATACTGGTCTTTTATTTTACCGATTCACACCCCGATCTCCTACGGCTTTATTGACATTATATTTAGTTTTAACTAAATTCTAATGTGTAAAAATGCCGTTCAAGAAATCGTAACATGGAAAAGCCAAGGTTGAGCGAAGCCCAGGAAGATTACCTGAAGGAGATCTACAAAATTCGTGAATTCAACGGGGAAGTCGGGATGCAGGATCTGGCCCGGAAGCTGGATGTGCGTCCGGCCTCGGTAACCGGCATGATTAAAAAGTTGGCGGAAGCCGGCCTGGTGGAGCACGAACCGTACAAAGGGGTGCGGCTCACCGCTATCGGCGAAAAAATCGCCCTGGAAGTGCTGAGGCACCATCGGCTGCTTGAACTCTACCTCGCCGATCACCTCAACTACTCCTGGGATGAAATCCACGATGAAGCGGAGCGGCTGGAGCATGTCATCAGCGAAAAGTTTGAATCCGCCATTGCCGAACTGATGGGCCATCCCACCCACGACCCGCACGGTGATCCGATCCCTTCGGTGGACCTTGAGCTACCGGAGTCCCCTGACTGGAAGCCGGTTATTACCGCAAAAAGCGGCTCTGATGCGATCATTCGAAGGGTTATGACCCAGGACAGGGACATCCTGAATATGCTTGCGCGGCTCAACCTCACCATCAACCAGAGGATTACCGTTACGGAAAATGATAAAACGGGCACCCGGATCAAGGTGCAGGACGACCAGTTCTTCCTGCCACATTCCATTGTCAAATTCATTTGGATAGAATACGTATGACCAGCAACAGACACATATTCGGGCAGTTCAGGCACGGCTCTTCCCGGCACATGAAGCGTCCGGTTATAGGGATGCTTTGGGTAATGGCTCTCATCCCCATTGCCCTGCTGCTCTCTTCCTGCGATAACGGGGAAGCGGAAACGGATGAGCGGCCTTTTGTCGTAACAACCACGAACCTGATCCGTGATGCTGTGGAACGGGTCGGCGGGGAGGAGATACGGACCGTCAGCCTGATGGGCCCCGGAGTGGACCCGCACATCTACCGGGCCACGCCGCGTGACTTCCGCCGGATGGAGCAGGCCGACCTGATTTTATACAACGGCCACTTTCTGGAAGGGCGCCTGGCGGAAATCCTGGCCCGTCAGGGGGAGCGGGCGCGTGCCGTCACCGAACAGATTCCCTCGGAAAAATTGATTGAAGCGTCCGATTTTGGCGGAACATACGATCCCCACGTCTGGTTTGATGCCGAGCTCTGGAGGCTGGTGATTGATGATGTTGCTATGGCTCTGTCGCAGCTGCAGCCGGAAAACGCCGGGACGTTCCAGCGCCGTGCGCAAGAGTATAACGCGGAGCTGCGGGAACTGCACGAGTATGCGCTTGAGCAGATCCGGCGCATACCGGAACAGCAGCGTATCCTGATCACCGCTCACGACGCCTTTCAGTATTTCAGCCGCGCCTACGGCATCGAGGTGCGGGGGTTGCAGGGGCTGAGCACCGCCACCGAATTCGGCGTTCAGGATGTGACGCGGATGGTCAGCCTCATTACAGAGCGGCGGGTTCCGGCCATTTTTGTTGAAAGCAGTGTTAGTACGCGCTCGATCGAGTCGGTGATCGCGGGAGTCCGGCAGCGGGGATATGAGGTGCGTATCGGCGGAACGCTGTTTTCCGACTCCATGGGCGCCCGCGGCACTCCCGAAGGAACCTACGCCGGCATGTTCCGGCATAATGTCGATACCATTGTGGAAGCGTTGACCCCCGGGATGGAGCACGCCGATACAGAGGAAACTCTCTGAGTTTATATGGCATGCACCGTTTTGCAGGGTTCACGCTCACGAGTGCCCACCGGAAATGGACAAAGATCAGCTCCGGAGATCATATTCGAAACATTTATACGGCAGATCAACCTGGTAATTGCCGAAATATCCGAAATCATTCAAATCGCATGAATACAGCTATGCAGACATCCGCGCCGGATTCCGGCCAATCGGTCAATCCCCCCGTTGAGGTCCATGATCTTACGATCGCCTACGATCAGAAGCCGGTACTGTGGGATATCGATTTCGAACTTCCGAAAGCGAAACTGACAGCGATCGTGGGTCCGAACGGCGCCGGAAAATCCACACTGATCAAAGCCGCGATGGGGCTGATCCCCTCCTCTTCGGGCTACACGCTCATTTACGGCAAGCCGCTGGAAAAACAGCGGAGGAATGTCGCCTATGTGCCCCAGCGTGAGTCGGTTGACTGGAACTTTCCCATCAGTGTGATGGATGTGGTGTTGATGGGGCGCTACCCGCACCTGCGCCTGTTCCGTCGGCCGCGGCGCAAGGACCGTGAGATCGCCGCCGACGCCCTGCGGCAGGTCGGTATGGAAGAGTACGCAAAACGCCAGATTTCCCAGCTTTCCGGCGGGCAGCAGCAGCGGGTGTTTCTGGCCCGGGCCCTTGCCCAGGACGCTGATATCTACCTGCTGGACGAGCCCATGGCCGGTGTTGACGCCGCCACGGAAACCGTAATATTCGACAAGCTCAAGGAGCTCCGGGACCGCAACAAAACGGTCGTGGTGGTTCACCATGATCTCCAGAACATCCCCGATCACTTTGACTGGGTGATGCTGCTGAACCTCCGCATGGTGGCGTTCGGCCCGGTGGAGACCACATTTACCGATGAAAACCTCCAGAAGGCCTATGGCGGCCGGCTGAACATTCTGAGCCAGATGGTGGAACGCAGCCGTCAGCAACGCTTTATCCGCGAAACCGACAACTGACCCTGATAACGCCCGAAACCGACTTCCGACTCAAATGATACCCCGATACCCATAGCCGATCCAGGCCATTTTCCGGAGCCGTTCCGCCCCGGAGGATGCCGTTTATTTCCAGAAAGTGACATATGGACCTTTTTTTTGAATTTTTCTCCCTGCGTGATCCGAACATCCGGTATGTGCTTGCCGGTACCATCCTGCTGGGGATTTCGGCCGGCGCCCTGGGCTGTTTCGCCATCCTGAGGCGCAGGGCTCTCGTGGGCGATGCCGTGGCGCACGCCGTACTACCGGGTGTGTGCCTGGCGTTTATCGTTGCCGGCGGGAAAGACCCCTTCCTGCTGATAATCGGCGCTTTTCTGTTCGGCTTGCTGAGTATGGTGACCATGGACTTCATCACCAGAAACAGCCGCATCGCTCCGGATGCCTCCATAGGCATGGTGCTGTCCGTCTTTTTCGGTCTGGGGGTGGTGCTGCTGACCTACATCCAGTCGGCCGGATTTGTCGACCAGAGCGGGCTGGATGATTTCCTGTTCGGTCAGGCCGCCGCCATGATCGGCACCGATGTCAGGGTCTTCGGCGGGCTGAGCCTCCTGATTCTATTGCTTATGGTACTGGCTTACAAGGAGCTGCAGCTTATCAGTTTCGATGTGCCGTTCGCCCGCAGTATCGGCTATCCGGTGAAGCGTATGGAGTTCCTGCTGGCCATGCTCATGGTGATGACCATTACCGCGGGCATTCAGGCGGTGGGTGTCGTGCTGATGGCTGCCATGCTGATTATTCCGGCCGCCGCCGCCCGTTACTGGACCGACTCACTGCGGGTGATGCTGGTTATCGCCGCCTCTGTCGGGGCTTTTTCCGGCATAACCGGTTCGTTTATCAGCTATACTGCCCCGGCCATGCCTACCGGTCCGTGGATGGTGGTCAGCGCCGCCCTGATTTTTTTCCTCTCCTTCTTGCTGGCACCGGGCCGCGGCGAAATCGCCCGCCATTTCCAGCGCAGGAAATTCTCCTTCAAAATCGCTTGCGAAAACATGCTCAAGACCCTCTATTCCCTGGAGGAAGAAGACGGCCGCCGCGACCGGGTTCGCACCTTCCGGGAACTGCGAAAAAAGCGCCATATGAGGGTTGGGAAGCTGAGGTCCGTGCTCTCCTCCCTGCTCCGGAGAGGGTTCGTATCCCGGTATTCCGGAGAGCCTGACGGGTATGTGCTTACTGCCGCCGGGCGCGATGAAGCCCGCCGGCTGGTTAGAGTCCATCGCCTCTGGGAGCAGTACCTCAACAAGCAGCTCAACATTCCGGTAGATCATGTGCACGACGATGCCGAATCGATGGAACACCTGATCACCGCCGACATCGAAACCCAGCTGCGGCTTTCACTCGGCTCGCCCGATCGCGATCCGCACGAAAGCCGGATACCCTACAGCGATTCCGACAACGACTCCGGCGGCACAGACCCGCCACCGGGTACCTCCGGTGGCGGAAAATCCGAACATCCCCCTCACAACAGCTAACAGGCCAACGCTAACTATCACTGTCAAACCTCTCACCCGCTCACAGTTAACAATAACATGATTACTTCCACGGGATGGATACTTATAACCGGAATTCTTGTTGCCGCCTCATGCGCTCTGGCCGGCTCATTTCTTGTTCTCCGGAAGATGTCCCTGATGGGTGACGCCATCTCCCACGCCGTGCTGCCCGGCATCGCCATCGCGTTCCTTCTCACGGCGGGACGAAATTCGGTACCCATGCTGATCGGGGCGGGCATCTTCGGCGTGCTGACGGTCTATCTTACCGAAGAGCTCAGCAAAAAGGGCCGGATATTTCATGACGCATCCATGGGTATCGTGTTTACCACGCTCTTTGCCATCGGCGTAATCATCATCTCCCTGTTTGCCGGGAATGTGGATCTGGACCAGGACTGCATCCTGTACGGGGAAATCGCCTATGTTCCCTGGGATATCTGGTACTGGCGGGGCATGGACATGGGACCAAGGCCGGTCTGGATTCTCGGCACGGTACTGCTCATCAACATCGGGTTCATCACGCTGTTTTACAAAGAGCTAAAAACCTACAGTTTTAGTCCGCAGCTGGCTACAACGCTCGGGCTTCCGGTCGGACTGATCCACTACGGGTTGATGAGTACGGTCTCTCTTACCACGATCGGCTCGTTTGAAAGTGTCGGCGCCATACTGGTAGTTGCCCTGCTGATTGTTCCGCCGGCAACAGCCTACCTGCTCACGGACCGTCTGCACCGGCTGCTGCTTCTGGCCGTTCTGTTCGGCATCACCTCAGCCGTCGGCGGCTACTACCTCGCCCTGTGGATCAACAGCTCCATCGCCGGCGCCATAGCCGTGGTAACCGGCGCGCAGTTTGCCCTGGTGTTTCTGTTTGCACCGCGATACGGCTTTCTTGCCGGAAGACGCGGCAGGTCGTACTCTCACCGGGATCTCTCCGCAATCGAGACTACCCTCGCTGAACCGGATCCGGCCTTGCCGAAACATCACAGATAGGTACATCATGCCATAAAACGGCTGTTGAAAGCGCGCTGTGTCCCTCTTTGTTGCACCGGGCTGTGTCCTCCTATTTCCTTGTCATCAGGCCGACAACCGCAACGAAAAGCGTGGCTCCGATAATGGACCACAATACCGGGAAGGCGACCTCTCCGGCTCGAATCGTGAACAGATCCGGCAGGTTGAAGAAGTCGGCCAGCCCCATGCCTATCAGGGCGCCGATAAAGCCGATGACAATGGAGAGCAGGCATCCACCGCGGTTAAAACCGCCTATTGCCTGACCGATGGATCCGCAGATGCCTGCAATAAGCAGCAGAAGAAAAAACTCGAATAAGCCCATACCGTCTGATTGATTGGATTTTGGGTTCCTGATTGGTTCAGGGCACAGCCGTCATTTGCTCAGATACGACAATCTGTGCCTTCAAGATACAAGATTCTGCCGATTCTGCGAATCCTGTTCCGGCCGGTTTATAGAGGGAAAAGGTCTGTGGCCATGGATACGAGCCCCGCCTTAGTCTGTGATCGGGATTTATGCCTTGCCTCAGTCCGCATCCAGGATTTTTTTGATATGGTCCTCCACATCCTGCAGGTGATAGCGCGTCACATTATCGGCTGCACGCGGAACAGCCTGGCCGACCTCCTCTCTAAGGTCCCGCAGATGGCCCCGGATCATGGAGGCGGCTTCGCCGGAAGAGCGGAAAAATGATCCTCCGACCTGCATTTCCACAACTTCAAGGTAGGTTCGCTGCAAATTGCGCCGGTAGAGATCAACGGAAACGCTGTTATCCGACAGCTCCATCCAGATACCGGTCCGCAGGTCGGTCATCATCTCATCCACAGGATACACCGAATCCGGATCCCGGCCGGCTTCCAGTTCGGCCATCCGGATCAGGCGGCTGCTGCTCATGAGCATCTGCAGCAACCGGCGCTGGCTTTGCATCACCCGATTGACGGCACCGGATGCCTGGATCAGATCAAGCACGGATGGATCCAGCAGGTAGTCGGGAGTGGCAAAGGCCTCTTCCAGCAGGTAGTTCAGCGCCTCCACCTGGCGATCTCTGGGAACCGGTTCGTAGACAGCGCCATCCTGTCCATAGACCTTCCGCTCGCCATACACGCCCCCGACCCAGTTGACCACATGACCAAGCATAAAATCACGCTGTTGATGCACACTGTTGTACAGCTCCTGCAGGGTGGAAAAGTCATCGCCATCCTGTCCGGCGGCATCCACGATAAATTCCATAATACGTTTCAGGTTCGCGATGCCATACCGGGTGGATGCAACATGGTTGTCACCGAGCGCTTCCCGCTGCTGGGTCGGGTCAACCGTAGACAGGCTTCCAAACAGCAGCATGGGCTCCTCCTCCTGGCGGCGGGCGATCTCGTTCAGGAACGGCCGCTCCTCATCGGCGTTCGCTGCTTCCGGAATCGGCTTGTAACCCCACTCCACCGCGAATTTGTCATAGATCGACACGATCGGGAACATATAGGCGCCATCGCCGGGCTGGGCGACATAATTCATCCTCGCGTAATCCATGATCGACGGGGTGGTGCCGTACTTTCTGGTAAAGGTGGGGCTTCGCAGGCTGTCGGTCGGCACGGTGGCGCTCGCTTTCATGTTGTGCGGAAAGCCGAGGGTGTGCCCCACTTCATGCGCCACCACCATCTGTACCAGGCGGCCCATCAGGGAGTCGGGCATGGGGAGGTTGCGCATTCGTTCATCCACCGCTCCCCCCTGCACAAAATACCAGTTGCGAAGCAACCGCTGCACATTGTGGAACATGCCGATGGAAGAGGTGATGATTTCGCCGCTGCGGGGGTCGTTCACATGCGGACCGTAGGCGTTCATGGTGGTTGAAGGCATCCATCGCACCATCGAGTAGCGGGCATCTTCCATGCTGAAATCGGGATCGTCCACCGGTGCGCGCTTGCCGATAATGGCGTTTTTGAAGCCGGCCTGTTCAAAGGCGGGCTGCCAGTCGTTCACCCCCTGGACGACATAGTCGACGAGAAACTCCGGCGTACCGGGATCCACATAGAAGACAATGGGTTTCACCGGTTCGGACAGTTCGGCTTCCGGGTCTTTCTTCTCCAGCCGCCAGCGGGTGATATAGCGCCGTTGCTGGGCCTGATGCTCCGGACGGCTGTAGTCCACCATTTGTACCGAAAAGAAGCCGACCCGTTCGTCGAACAGCCGCGGCTGCATCGGCTCGTCGGGAAGCCGAAGAAAGCTGTGGTTCAGCATGAGTGAGATGGTGCGCAGATCGCCTCCGCCCGGCACGTTGTCGGCCTGCATGGTCAGGACATTGGAGACTTCCACATTCTCCGGAAACGCTCTGGCGCGATCCACATAGCTTCTCTCGGAATCCACCCGGCGTCCGCGATACCTTTCCCGTGGATTAAATTCGGGCACATCGTTGGTAAAAAGCCTGGTAACCTCGATGAGAGAGGTGCTGTCGGGACCTGTGCCCTCGATCTCGAATGAGGCGATAATCGGCTCGAAGGTAGCCGCCCGAACGGCGTTGTACACAGCTGAAGCGGTATCGGCTACCGACTGGTGCATCACACTTCGCAGCAGGATATCGCCGCCGCGCTTGTCCCATCGAATCACACGGTTGCTCAGCCGCATGCCGCCGTATCCGGTTCCCTCCTGCGCCCGCACAATACGGGTAACCAGCAGAATCTCCCGCCCCAGCAATGTGTCAGGAATATCAAAATAGAGCTTGTCGTCCACCTGATGCACCCCGAACATGCCCTTATCCGAAACCGCTTCATCGGTGATGATCTCGTTGTAATCGGCATAGGGGTCGTCGTCATCGGCAACGGGACCCGGCTCGCCGACCTCGATGGTTCCTTCGGGGATGTCGCCGGTATCATTTTCGGCAGTGGTTCGGAACAGGGAGCAGCTGGAAAGTAGCAGTATGGAGACAAGAAGCGGAACGATTCGGCTGATCAGCATTACGGATATGATATAAATGGTTGATTAGAGGGATACCGTAGCATGGCGGTTTGCGTCAGGCGATCCAAAAGGCGGAAACCGGCCACATGCCGGCATGATGTAACTGTGCCGGGAAACCAGCTGGTGGTAAGGCCGCAATGGATGCCGTGTGTTGCCACACAGCGGTTTATGGTCATAGTGCTACGGAGCCAGAGTTCAAGCCGGTTCCGCAACCTACCTGTAACGAACCGAAACCACGCCGCGTCTGCACTTTCTGAACATTAATCCCAGCGGGGTGAAAGGCCCGGAATATCTACAAAGCGACGGTTCTTATCCAACAGGCGCAACTGCTCAAGATCTTCCGAATCCAGCTCAAAGTCAAAAATATCGATGTTCTTACGGCGCTTTTCCGTGTCGGAGGCTTTGGGAACGGCGGCCACGCCATCCTGCATGACCAGCCACCTCAGCGCTACCTGGGTTGCGGTTTTATCGTATTTCCGACCGATTTCCGCGAGAACCGGGTGGTCGGCAAGGCTGCCTTTGGCCAGAGGACTGTAAGCGGTCAGAAAGAGCTGATGTTCCCGCATGAATGAAAGGAGTTTCTCCTGCGAGAGCAGCACATGGTACTCCACCTGATTGGTGATAAGCGGTACTCCGGTCTGCAGAGCCCGCTTCAGCCAGGCCACGGGGAAATTGCTGACGCCGAGGAAACGGACGTACCCCTCACTGCGGAGGCGGTCCATGGCACCCAGGGTTTCTTCAAGCGGTACCGCCGAAGAGGGCCAGTGGATCAAAAGCAGGTCGATGTAATCGGTCTGCAGATTCCGGAGCGATGCTTCGGTTGTCTCCCGCACACGATCCGGCGCCAGGCTTTCGGTCCACAGCTTGGTTGTGACAAACAGCTCCCCCCTGTTAATGCCCGATTGAACGATGCCGTCACCGACCGACCGCTCGTTTCGGTACATCTCGGCAGTATCGATGTGGCGGTATCCCATTGCGATAGCGTCACTTACTGCATCAGCGCACTGCTTGCCGGAGAGACCGAAGGTTCCGAACCCCAAAGCCGGGATTCTTTCGGAATCAATATCAATATACTTCATATTGGGTATTCGTCTTTCTGAAAAGATATCCGTTTGCTTGGCCGCCGGCCGGTTTCACCTATTCAAAGTCGGTATTCAGCTTGAACCTGGAAATCCGGTTATTGCCCGTATCGGCGACATAAACTACCCGGCGGAAGTAGGCGACTCCTCCGGGATCACGGAACTGCCGCGGACCCGATCCGCGCCCTCCGAACGACACGTTATCCGCTTTGGTACGCTCCGAACCCGCTTCGGGGACTTTCCCTTCCTGGCCATTGGACTGAAACAGGAACAGGCTGTCTTTCGCGGCGTCGGTTACAAAAATGTGCCCCCGGGCATCCGCCGAATAGGCGACTCCGCTGGGCTGGCTAAAACGGTTTGTTTGATAGAGAAACGATTCCGCCCGGGTTGTGTCCATATTCATCAGTTCCGAACGGGGACTGTACACAAGGCCGTCGATGGTCATGGTGGCATCAATCCAGAGAACCCGTATGGGAATATTCCTGGTAGTATCAGCCTGTGTGAGGATAAAACTGAGGTTTTCGGTCATATTCTCACGCTGCGGCGCTCCCACGAGGGTGGTCATGTCGCCAATCCCCACACCGCTGAGAAGCGATGGATTGTTGGGATTGAGAGCTCGAATCTGGCCGGTATTCTGCATCTTGCCGGTCGGATTACCCGAGGCATCCGAGACGGCACCGTAGATCAGAATGGTGTTATCGGGTGTAGTGATCTGGCCGGTGACATTCTGCGGCCCCCTTCTTGCCACGTAGATGGTATTGTCGTGCAGCACGCCCAAACCGGTAAGTTCGACCTTGTCGAAATTGTCATCGCGGGCCGGGTTCAGCCGGCGGCTTCGCGCTCCTGCGGTGTAACTGTCGTCGGCAAACGGCATGATCAGTGTATCCAGCACGTTCTCATTACCGCTGCCGGGGTTCTCCAGTTTAAAGACCGCCGGAAGGTTCCAGCTTACATCCGGATGGGACGGATTGGCGACCGTATCGATCCGCGCGGATACATACACATTAAGCAGACGGTCCTGAACAACTCTTGTCGCGCCATCGAACGGGATGGTCCGGTACGGCCGTCCGGCACGATCCAGGATATGAAGTCCCGAAGCATCGGTAACATATACCAGTTCATCGAAGCCGACCATCACATCAGTGGGACGGTCAAAGTGATCCCAGAAAGGAAGCAGGGCGGCGTAGCCGGCTTCATCGACGATCAGGTTCGGATCCTGACGGCCCTCTTCAAATATCTCGTCGGTAACCGGATCGCTTTTGGTGCCGAATATTTCGTCACAACCCGTGACTGCCACTCCGGCAATCAGAAGGATCATGAGTAAATGATAAGGGGAAAAACGTTTCATCTGCTTGTCTGCTTTTAAGATTAATTTGGATCAGTCCTGTCGGATGATAACCGCTGGTTTCAGGTTCCTGCCGGCCGGCGATGCGGGGCAGGCCGCGGCCTACAGATTGAATTTCAAACTGATGCGATGCAGCGACCCGAGGCGTTCCCGCGTAGCGAAACCGTAGTCCATCTCAATGGAGTATTGCTGCAGTGGAAGCCGGAAGCCCACTCCGAAATTCGGCAAATAGACCTCATCCACACCGAATACATACCCTGTGCGGACATAAAACTGATCCATGAACTGCAGTTCGGTACCCATGCTGAAGCGTTCGGCGTTGTCGTTGGGATTGATAATCTGGCCGGTGAGAACCACGTTCATCAGCTCGGACCGGTACGCGTCGTAGGCCGCCCCAAAGTTGAACGTGGTAGGCGGAGAGATGGACTCAAACTCGTCAAATACCAGGTAGCCGTCCTCATCGGTCTCCTGATCGGACTCATGCGGACCGGGGATGCGACGGGTCTCGCCCGAGGGGGTGGCGTCGATACCGAAATTATTGACCCCGACGGCAAAGCGCAGGCCGGTGTTCCCCACCCGATAGAAGAAGCCGACATCCATAACGGCAGTTTGTGAACGGATCTCCTCAATGCTTTCATCCAGGTATTTCAGCGTTACTCCGTAGCTGAACAGGCTGGTCAGTTCCTGGGCGAAGGTCAGGCCCGCCGCCATATGGATCGTGCGAAACGTGCGTCCGGTGCCAAACGGGTGAAATTCCGTCGTTTCTTCCATTTCGCCGGAGTCAAGATAGGTCAGCGCCCCTCCGAGAGCGATACTTCCAAGGCGATGAACATAAGCGCCATAGTTCAGGGAGATATCGGTAAAATAAGCGGTATGACCCAGGAGGAACTGGTTTCCATCCATCTGGGCAGCCAGCGCGGGGTTCCAGAAAAGCGACGAGGCATCTTTTGCATCGGCGATATTGGAATAGGCCATTCCGGCGGACCGGGCATCCACCCCGATTTTCAGAAACTGAAACCCGGAAGTACCGGACCGCGAGGCGCCGAAACTGGGCAAAATACTCTGCCCGACACCTTCGGTGGCCAGCAACAGCACCAGCAGCGAAGTTATTAGCGTAATGGATTTAAAACGTTTCATCATGTGAACTAAGCTTGTCATTAGATAAACCGGGGACCTTTAGAAATTGACGGCAAAACCAAACATGATATGCCGCTGCTGGAGGAAATTGGCTGGATTCCTGTACGACGGAATATTGTTGTCGCGCGGGTCGAGGTAGCGTTCGTCACGGACATTGGCCGGAACATCGTAGCTTCGGTCGTCGCGAAGGGCCCGCAGTTCATCCGGGTCGCTGGGATAGTCGGTTTTATAGGCTTTGCCGGTTACCGGGTTGATGATGGCGGGATTACTGGAATTCAGCAAATTGGTGACTTCCAGAAATGCGATGAAGCGGGTGTTGCCGATGGTAAACCAGCGCTGGAAGTTGAGGTCGAATATCCACCACGCCGGTCCCACACCGGAAAATCGCTCGGATGGCTCGTTGTTCCGCTGATAGATGGGGCGCCAGTTTTGCTCTCCCGTAACAGGATGACGCTCATTTCCGACAAAATCGAAGGGAGTGTAGCGCATTCCGCTTCGGTAGTTACCGGAGACGTAGAGCTTCATCCGGTTGAGCGGTGCCAGTCCCAGCAACGGTTCGGGCCGGTTATAGGTAAACGTGACATTGGCTTTGATATCCCAGGGGCGGTCCCAGGCAAGCGGGGTCTCGACATTGAAGCCGAACTGGTCACCGGCCAGGATGTTTCTCAGGGCATCGTTGGCGGTCGAGCTGAGGCCTTCCGCACGGGAGTAGGTTACCGAAAGATTCCCCATGAACCAGTCTCTGTGCCGCTTGATGTAGGTCACTTCCACGCCACGCACTCTCGCAAAATCCCCGTTCACCCGGAAGTTCCGTTCGGTGGGATTTCCGGCGGCGTCTTCGATGATCAGACGCTCGGAAGTTACGAAGTCGTACTTATCGCTCCAGAATGCCGAAATATTGAGGGCGTCATTGGATGAAAGCTGGTTTCGGAGACCGATTTCGTAGGAAATGTCAACTTCCGGATCCAGGTTGGGATTACCCAGGTCGGCCAGAAAAGACCGGTCCTGATAAAACGGATCCAGGCCGGCGTAAACAAACGAAGGGTGCGGAAGTTTGGTTCTGTGGCCATAGTTGAAATAAAGTACCTGGTTTTCACGTACCGGGAAGGATACGCTTATACGCGGCAGCAGGCGCATTTTGAACCGGTTACCGAACAGGCTGTAGGTATTGTCCCGATAATCCTGGCGGATCTCATCGGCGATAGGCGCCATGGGATCATCCACCATGTCATCAACAAATTTGCCCGGAAACCAGTACTCAAGGCGGAGGCCCAGGTTGGCGATCAGACCCTGGTAGCGAATCTGATCGGTCACAAACAGGGCACCTCGACGCGGTTTCACGTTCCAGATATCCGAGGATGCTCCCAGGCGCTGGGTTTCGGTAAACGTGTCTTCGTCAATTCGGATGGGGGCACCGACCCAGGGGCGCCGGATATCGATCCACTGGTAATCGTTAAACTTCATCTCCAGTCCGACGCGCAGCCGGTTGTTTCGATTGAAGAAGTAATTGGTGGTGGTTGCGCGTACGGTGTACTCTTCGGCGTAATGGTCGTGCCACAGTGTGGCCAGCCCTCCGTTGTTCACCAATCCGGGGCCCGGAAGCACATAGTTGAAAGGCCTGCCCGTTTCAAAGATATCGGTGGGGGGCGTGACGATGCTCTCCCCGTCAAATTCACCGTCAACCAGCTCGGGACGCCAGTGCCGGCCGTTGGCATCGGCCCTGAGGCGCGTAAACATGCGGCTCACCTGGATATCGTAAAACATCCTGGGATTGATCGTGTGGGTCCATTTGACGTAGGCTAACTTGCTGTCGTGAGAATAGGTATTGGCGTTGTCGAGGTCTTCGGAGTAGAAAAACTGAAACCCCGGTCGAATCTGCACATCATCGCCCACGATCTGGAGCATACGGGTGTTCTGGTTGATGGTCAGCGATCGCTGATAGGAAGCCTCCATCCTCATGGAAGGCCGGATATTCCAGGTCAGTTTCCCCATGGCGCTCCAGCGGTTATCCTGGCGGGGCGACCAGAACGTGTTGTCAATCAGTGATGTTTCGATCTGATCGGCGGTCTGCTTGTAGAATTCGTTGGTGATATTGGCCTGCGCGGCGACGAAAAAGGTCATCTCACCCGGCACGTCAATACCGAGAGCCGGCAGCAGGCTTTGGTAGGTTTCTACCGGTCCGCCAAGACTGAATTCAAAAATATCGGTATAAAAATTACTGGATGTGGATGTCATCCGGCCGGGGTTATCCCGTTTGTGTGAAAAATAGCCGGAGTACTCCTGTCCGCCTGACTGTGTCGTTACGGTAACCACGCCGGAAGTCGCGTCGCCGACTTCAGCCCCTACCCCGCCGGTGGTCACTTCCACTTCGGCGTATGCTCCGGCGCCGAGATCCAGTCCGAATCCCGTTCCTGCCAGCGGATCCTGCGCCGAAACGCCATCCACAACAAATCCGGTTTCGGAAGAGCGTCCGCCGCGGATGTACAGGCCTGTCGGATCGCGGATGACGCCGGCCTGCTGGCCGACCACTTCATCAATTTGCCGGACCGGAGCCGCCTGGATATCATCTCTGGTGACCCTGGTGGACGTGGACGACTGTTCGATATCAAAGATGGGGCGCTCCCCGATCACAACCAGCTCGTCGTCGAACGTCAGTACCTGTTCCCGAAGCTCTATGTTCAGCTCGGTGGTTTCACCCGGCTGGACGCGGATGCCGGTGTAGAGTTGCCGCTCGAACCCGATGTAAGTGATTTCGATATCATAACTTCCGGGTCGGATATTGGTAATCCGGAATCTCCCATCCAGGTCGGTAGAGGCGCCATAGGCGGTTCCCCGGATGATTACGTTCACACCAATCAGTTCATCGCCGGTATCCGCATCAATTACCTGGCCGGCAATGGTGCCGGTCTGAGCCATGAGCGGGGCCGAAGCCAAAAGCAGCGGTAGTAAAAGCAGAAGTAAATATCTGTACATAATTATCCGGGATTACTGCTCAAAGTTAAGTTCATCAATAAGGAGAAACTCCAGGGCGCTTTTGAGGGCATCGTTGTACTCGAAACGATTCAGGTCATACCCGAAGTGAATCAATGTCTGTTCCGGGTTTCCTGCAACTATCAGCCTGGAGAAATCGAGGTTCGGGTCAAAGAACGGCCTGGTTCTGAAGTCGCCATCGAAATACCGGCGTGTATCCCCTGCCGGCAGCATGGGGTAGACACTTTCCGATCCCCGCGTCAACCGCAGGGTGTCAACCGGAACGGTTGCATGCGGGAAAAACGGGGCATCGTTGGTAAACCGAAAGCTGGTAAATCCACCGGGAGGCACCGGTTCCATACCTGTGTAGGGCAGAAAATCGAAGATGGCGTCTTCATCGGACATCCGCTTGGTCGGAATATTGACAAACATGGTTCCGCCGTTGTTGAAAAAGTCTATGGTCGAACGCAGCGCGTAGGTAATATTGCGGTCCATGTTTCCGGAGATCCAGTAGATATGATCCCAGGCGGCGAGAACCCGGTTCAGCGTGGGCTGCACCGGCCGGTGGAAGCTGTTGGAAATCGGCACTTTTTGTCCGCCGGTGGCCACTCCGTCCAGCACATGGAGATAGTCAACCTGTGTGAAGCCGATATCGGCAAGCAGTTGCCTGTGGAATGCCAGGGCCTCTTCTCCCATGGCGCCGGGGAAATCGTTTATGAACAAAATGCGTGACGTCTGCTCCTTGATATGCCATGAAAGGGTGTCGAGCTGGCTCTCAGCGCCGGCGTTATCGACAGCGCGGATATAAAAGGTGTTGCGGCTGTTCATCCGCACATTTTCCAGAACGTGGTCGGAAGGCGTGAAACTGCGACCGAGGTATACCGAAGCGGTGGACTGATCGCCGTTGGGTTCATCGATTACCATGCTCATGAAACTGACGTCGGGGGTAACCTCTATCCAGTTGCCCAGTGTATCGTTGACAACAAACTCATAATGCGAGAGGTTGGCTTCCCCGTCGGGATCGGTGGCGGTCCAGCCGAAACTGGCAATATGGAAGGTGGTATCCGGTGGCACTTCCATGTCGTGCTGGGGGGTGGTGGTGCGATGGAGCCGGATTTCCGGCGGGGAGTTTTCAATCGGGAAAACCACCGAAGCTCCTTCGGGATCCCGAGCCCCTTCGTTGTCGATAGCGCGAACGGTAAAACGGACATCAGCGACCCGCTCACCGAACGGGATCGGCAGGACAAAAACACTGTCCGTTTTCTCTGTGAACACCCATTCCACCTCATCTTCGGTTTCGGGGGTGTACCTCCATTCGCGATCCGTTATGGCAAATTCAAAACCGGTGACATAGCCGTCGGGATCATCTCCCCACCAGGAGATGTGTACCTGGCTTACCAGGCGCCTCCCCTGTGCCGAATCATCGTTTTCAAGGTTGATTTCGTTGATGGTTAGGTATGTGGATGGCGGAATATTCTCATTCATGTTCCCCTGCAGACCCGTGTCGCAGGAATACATACCAAACAGAATCAGGGACGCCAGCAGGATCAGCAGCAATCGTTGCATCATGGTCACATTGTTGCACCCGCACGTAAACGAACGGGTTGTAAAATGAAAGAGGTGCGGTGAAAAATAAAAAACGGGGAACCGGCCCGCTGCCGGCTCCCCGTGTAACAAACTACTTGAGAAGCATCATTTTGCGTGTCTGAACAAATGAGCCTGCCTCCATGCGATAAATATACATACCGCTGGCAAGCCGGCTGCCGTCGAAAGCGGCCGTATGCGTACCGGCCTGCAACTGCTCATTGACAAGCGTCATCACCCGCCGTCCCAGAATATCGAACACCGCGATGTTGACATGTGCATCGGTCGGCACATCAAACCGGATCTGTGTGACCGGGTTGAAGGGGTTCGGATAGTTCTGCTCCAGGGCGAACCTGCGCGGAAGCTCGGAGTCGTCGGCCGACGTCGGAGTTATATTCCGTTGCAGGGTGATATTGCGATGTAACGTTTCGAATACAGGATCCGAAGCTGCTTTGGTGGAAACCTGAACCGTATCCCGGCCGTCGGAAATCCATACGGTCCAGATGAAGTCTTCCGATTCGCCATCTTCGAGGCCGCGGCCTGCCAGGAAATCATCCAGCGTTTCCCAGGAAATCCGGATCGAGTTTTCGGCTCCGTCGTTGTTAGAGTGTTTCTTAAGCAGGTAGTTTTCGAAAAGCACATCCTCCGGATCGGAAAGCAGGAAGAAGTAGGTCACATCGTCACCATCGCGATCCGTACTCTCGGACCACATGGCCTCCAATGCCCTGTTCACATCCACTTCCGCGTTATTGGTGGGGTTGAAGAGCAGCAACGTTCTGGTGGGATAGAACATATCTTCAACGGGCTGCGCATCATCGAGGCTGCGGAGTGTCATTTTCGGGTTTCCATGGCTGAAGCCCAGTACACCCTGCACAAATTCCAGCTCGGCACCGCTTTTGATGTCGTTGTTGATAAAGGTGCCGAAGGTGCTGAATATCTGGATATCGCTTTGCGCCACATTATTCCGGACGCGCAGGGCGGAGTGTTCGTCATCCGGTGTTCCGGATGCGAAGCTCCACTCGCCGAAATCGCTGTTGGGAGCATCGGCCTGGTTGGTAACGATATAGGCGTCTTCCACACGGATCACCATACCTTCATAGGGTGCCCCCATGTGCTCCTGTCCGGTCAGGTCGGCGGTCGAAAGCACGGGAATAAGCGGAGAGTAATCCACTCCACGATCCAGAACCTCGAACTCCGTATCTTCCAGGTAAGTCACGTTTGCAAAACTGGGACTGGTGTTGCTGTTGGCAATTACTGCGGAATTGATGAGTATGCGATCTCCGCGGCGCAGGCTCATGGTGAGGCTGTCCGGTTCAAGGAAAATACCTGACCAGGCCGCGGGTGCGTTCGCTTCGTCATGAATCACGATATAACCGTTGGTGGAATCGGCAACCACAACCGCGGTGATATCCATTGGAAGCGCGCCAAGGCCGGCCAGCGTACTGGGGCCGCGCATTCCCGTAGTGGTTTCGGAGATCATCTGAATCGAGTTGACCCCCTGTTCCATGACGGTGAACTTCAATATGAAAGTCGCTTCCGGATCGGTGGGATCGCCGTCGCCGTCGCGAAGGAACCCGTTGATGTCGCGATTGTCGGTAATTCGGATCTCAAACTCCACGGTGGTGAGATCGTCGAAAGCCGGGAACGTGAAGCTGTAACTGCCGCCGGTTACGGCAAGCTCTTCCACAAACTCCTCGCCATTGACCCAGTAGAAAATCTCTACTTTTTCGATAATGGCATCATCATCGCCGGGGATCACATCAAAAGAAATGGTCACCTGTTCGTCAGAAGAGATGATATAATCGCTGATCTGGTAGTTGATAATTTCAGGCGGCAAGCCGATCATCTCCAGGTCGTTGCGAAGGCGGTAGGGATAGAATTCGGGCAGGTTCTCGTTGGTATAACGGATGGCGTTATCGCCGAAACCGAGCCAGCGCACCCCATCTTCCATGGCCACCAGGGCCATGGTGGCGGTACCGTCGGCCTCCCGGTTATCGGGATCGAATGTGTTGACAACCGCATATCCACTGTAGTTGATGACGGCGCCCGGTGGTGGCGGCACGTAGTTTCCGTCTACATCGGCCCTGCGGTAGTTGTACCCTTCGCGGTAGTTGTCGTGCCTGTCGTTTCGGTAGCGCAGGGACGTGTCGCGGTTATAGGCGATCACTCCGTCCTCAATCACATACATCCAGGGGCGCAGCGAAGTGATGTCGCGCGCGCCGACCACCGCGTCTTCCAGTTTGATGTACTGGTTGATGTACGTGGTGTAATTCTCCAGAATCAAACCCTGGCCGGTCGGGGTAATTTCGTTGATGTCGGTGAGCCGGACGGTCCAGGGCTCCAGCAGCTCCTGGTACTTCTCATACTCGGCATCCTCCCAGGCGTTTCCGACAGTGAGGATGTCGTCGGTGTTGAACTGGGCTGTATTTCCAAAAAAGCCCAAAGCTCCCCGGAAGGTGATAATGTCGCCAATGTCCAGGTTCTCCAGGGTAAAAAGCCCCTCTCCGTCAACCACAAGCTGGAGGCCCATGCCTTCCCGTCCCTGGGAGAGCGCCGTTGTATCCACGACAAAGACGTGAATCCGGTTGATGGTGCCTTCATCCGGATTATAGCCGGCCAGACCGGAGTTACGCGGATAGGAGGATACGATGGCGGTAACTTCTACTTCCTCTCCTACCAACGGATGGTTTGTGAGATCATCGAGGGAGGTGAGCGGGGGATCGTAGGTATTGAGATCACGTGCGGTTACTTGCGGTATATCGGCATAGGCGGTTGAAGCGCCGAATGCCAGAAGCAGAAAACCGCAGAAAAGGGATTGGTATATCTTCTTCATAGAAAGAGGTTTTATTACGGATGGTTGATTATGGTATGGATGGAGCTAACAAACTTCGTTTTGGGTACGGATAGCAGCAATCGGTAACCACAAGAGCGTACTTCCCGGTTGCTGCTGTATTATTTGATGATCGCAAGCCTTCCACGCTGAATACCGCCGCCGTCAAGGTCTTTGACAGTATAGAGGTAGAGGCCGGTCGTCAGGTCCTGGTTGGCATCGGAGAGCAGGTCCCAGTGGTGTTCGCCACCGGACATGACCCGATCCCCCGAGCTTAGATTACGGAACCAGCGGATGTCGCCCTGGTAGGTGTCGGAGTGGTGCGTCCTCTTCGCGACCACTTCGCCCGCGAGGGTGTAGATGGTCAGTTCGGCATTGGGCGGCAGGTTGAAGAACGTGAGTTTCCGTGTGAAGGGAGTGCCGCCGTCCCAGGAAGCACTCACCCGGTACGGGTTCGGGTAGACGCCCACCGGCTCTTCGAAGCCGACATTGGGGGTTGTACCGGGAAACACGTTCACGGCGTTGGCAGTCTGACTCGTTTCCAGTGAGCCGACTCCTTCACCGCCCCAGTCGAAAGCGGTGACCGAAAAGCTGTATTGCCATCCGCTCAGCATGCCATCGATGGTGTATCGATACCGGTATTCGGTATTATCGCCGGGGAATGTGACCGGCGATTCATGGTCGGGGATGCGGATCTCGTCGAATCCGGTATTGTAGCCGATCGGAGATTCCGGTGTGTCGAACTCGCGGATCAACTGCCGCTGGGAGAGGGTGCCACGCAGGTCATCGGCCAGCCTGGAGCGGTAAATCCGGTAGCCTGCAAAATCTTTTTCACCCGAAATCGGATCGACGGTCTGTTCCGCGCGGTCGTCCCAGTACACGGTTGCTCCCCCCTCTTCAAGTTCCACACGAATGCGTGGTACGTCCGGGGGCTCGGGCACCAGATAGCGGTTGCGTTCTCGTGAAAGGGTGTCGAACTGCCCTTCAAACAGGCGGTATGCCCAGTCTACGGTTTCCACAAGATTGACCCTGGTTTCCGGGGTATCGTGACTCTTGAACTGAAGTCCCTGATAATCATCCGGTTTGAGTGCCGCCACAAAGGCAAAATAGACGGTGACGGTTTCGCCCGGGAGCACTTCGGGAAAAGGACCTATCGAGTTGAGCTGAATGTAGTTCCCCTGCGCCATCTGGCCGTCGGTGCGAAGGCGTTCACGATGGGTATCTATCGGCCAGGGGTTGGCCATCCGGTCGTAGCGCTCCAAATCGTCGGAAGGCCGGGTGAAGTCGCCCGTACCTGCGCCAAAAAGCCAGAATGAGGGTTGCACCATCGGTGGCTGCAAGTTCATTTCATTCATCTCCTCCTCATAGAGGTGGGCGTAGCGGGGGTGAAATTCGACACCACGGTACTCGGACCCGAGGATGGAAGTGGCTCCATATGTGTTCAGGCTCGGTTCGTCATTGGACCCGGCATCGAACGCGTAGAGGGTGTAGAGGTTCTCGCCGCCGTCGTCCCGGCCCGCTTCATCCAGATAGCCGAATCCGCCTTTGTTGAAGAAATCGGAGCCGGTATCCAGGGTGGTGTTGATATTGCGGACCACCATGTCGGAGTACATGGCCAGGTAGACATCCCGCCAGGTATCGTTGCTTTTGTTGGTGATGTCGTAGCGCAGAATGCTGAGTCCCTCGGCAAAACCGAAATTCCAGTTATAGCTCTCCAGGGCGATGTCGGCATAGAGGGGCTGCTCGTGGCCCGAGATGGGGATCTGGTTGACGGTGGTATTACTGTCGGTGAAAAACGCCAGCAGGTCTTCATGGCTGACGGCGTCCACACTGAAGTGATCCGCATCGGTGAGGATGGAACGCCTGCCGATCCCGCGCCCATCGTTGGTAAATTCGAACCCGGCGGTTCCGGCGCTGTACCCGGATGGATGAGTTACGGCACCGGTACTTACACGAACGGCGCCATCGACCCGCGCTCCGATCCAGAGTCCGGCTTCAAACAGGTGTTCGGTTCCGGTGCCCCTTGGAAACTCCATGCTGGGGCGTTCGGGATCGGGCTGATTCCGGACATTCGGACGCCCGATGGTGCCGACGTTGGTGATCATCAGTCCGAGGTCGCTGACACCGACAGGTTGTTCATCACGTTCATGCTGTTGTGCCCGGACATCCGCGGCCGGCTGCAGTACCACCATAGATACTGCAAACAAGAGAGGGAGAGAATAGTAGCGAAAGCTCATTTATGAGGTAATCGTGCCAATTGAGAGGTTTTTTGATACTGATTCAGCTAAGCCCGGCTCCCCGGGTCTGCCTGCGATGGAACGGTTATCAGATCGATAAACTATCCCTTTTCGAGATTAAAAGAAAAGAGTAAAACCGTTCATTTTCGTTGCTAACAATATAGGTATTATCGCAAATTATTGCTTCAAGACAAAATGGGAACCGGCCGGTTTTATGAAAAGTTAATTCGTACCGTTCTGTTGAAATTTCTATTTTGAAGGATAACATCCTGTGCCGGGCCCCGCTATGAAGCCTGAGTCGCTTTTCCGGCCTGTAGACGGGCGATACCTGTGCCCGCCTGGTTCAACCGGCAGACATCCGCCGGCATACTCAAACACACTCTGTCAAAAAAATCCTCTTTATGAAGTTTCTATCTACTCTCGCCTTTCCACTCCTGTTTGCAGCCTTGCTGTTCCCCCTCGATACCCTTGCACAAGTAGTGCTCTTTGAAGATTTTGAAAGCGGCAGCAAGGGCGGGTATGCGGCAGGCACGGTCGAACTCGACTCCGGAATCTGGATGCTGAATGATGCCCTGCTGGGCAGACAGTCCGGCGACCTGACTATGGGTTCCCAGTCGGTCCGACTCCGCGACGGTCACATCAACATGGAGTTTGATGTCGATGGCGCCGGAGAGGTCCGCTTCTACCATGCCAATTCGCAGTTTTCCAATGACGGCGGCAGCAGCATACAGCTCCAGTATTCACAGAACGGGGGGGCTAGCTGGACCAACATCGGGGATGAGATTGTCTGCGCGGACGGTGCGCTCGAGCAGGCCGTAGTCGAAGCCAACATCGAGGGCAACGTCCGGTTCCGGATCATTAAATCGAATGGACCCTCCGGCGCCCGCATCAGCATCGACAATTTTGAAATCACCGAGTACCAGGAACCGTCCGATGATCCGCGCCTGCGTGTGGAGGTGGACGGCGCTACGGTCCGGCACCAGGATGAGATCGGTTTCGGAACCATCTCCATCGGCACGGAAGCGCGGAAATCCATCACCCTCACGAATACCGGCCTGGAGACACTTTCCATCACTACGGCCGTGTGGGAGGGCGATCCCGTTTTTTCTCTGGACGGAGCTACCGAGGATGATTTGGAACAAGGCGAATCCGTCACGTTCTCGCTTGTATTCGAACCCGCTTCTTCGAGCGACTTTTCCGGCACACTTTCCATTGCGTCAAACGATCCGGATCATCCGCAGTTCGAGCTTTCCATTACCGGGCGGGGGCTATCCGCCGACGGGCCTATCGACATCGCCGAGGCCCGCAACCTGGAATTGGGCACCATCGTTACCGTAACGGGGTGGGTCACCGTAGCCGATGAGCTTTCCGGACCCATCTACTTTCAGGACGAAACCGCCGGTATCGCGGCCTATTACACTCCGTTGATGCGGCACGAGGAAGCCGGCTTTATTCTGAATGTCTCGCACGGAGACTCCGTCGTGGTGCGCGGCGCGCTCAGTCAGTTCAACGACATGATTCAGATCTCTCCGGTAGCCGATGTGATGGATACGGTGGAAATCTCGGTCTATCCCGAGGGCAACCGCGTCATTGAGCCTGCCGAGATCTCCGTTTCCCAGCTGGAAAGCGGTGAGTATCAGGGGCAGCTCGTCCGCTTGAACGGTGTCAGCTTCCTTGACGGCGGCGCATTTGACGGCGACAGCAACTACGACTTTACCGACGGGGTTGCCGAATCGGAGGTACGCATCTCCAGTTTTACCGACATCCCCGGCCTTGCCATCCCGAACGTCCCTGTGGATATCGTCGGTGCCGTCAGCCGGTTCCGGCAATTCATCCAGGTCTTCCCCCGGTCACGGGCTGACATCATACAGATCGGCGATGCGCCGCTGTTTGTGAGCACGGCGCCGTTTGAAACGGCTGCAACCTCCGAATCGATCACCTTCGAGTGGGAAACCGACCGCCCCGGCACCAGCGAAATCTGCTACGGCGAAACCTCATCCCTGGAACTGGGTTGTATTGAGGACGCGGAGCCCAAAGAGCGGCATACTATGACGCTGGAGGGACTGGACCCCGCCACGATTTACAGCATTAAGATGCGATCGGTGGCCGGGACGGATACCAGCCGGACCACCCCCTACTATGTTACGACCTCCTCTTCAGCGGAAGCCAGCCAGGAGATCAACGTCTATTTCAACCAGTCGGTCGATCATTCTCTGGCGCTGCATGAAGAAGCCGTACAGAACTTCAATTATGTCGAACACTACGCCCGCAGAATCTTTGAAGCCGAACATTCGATCGACATGGCCTTCTACAGCACCAGCGGTGACGCGGGCAACCAGATTGCGACTCTACTGAGCCAGGTGCATGAACAGGGAGTGGAAGTGCGGGTGATCCTCGACCATGACACCGCCACCGACGCGGTCCGGAATATTCTCCAGAGCAGCGGTGTTCCGGTCATCGAAAGTGATTTCGGGACTCTGAACAGCAACCGAGACGGCATCCACCATAACAAATTCGCCATTATCGACTATCGGGGCGGCGACCCCGGCGATATCTGGCTGATCACCAGCTCATGGAACGCGACCGACCCCGGCACGCATGACCAGTACCAGAACATGATTGAGTTCCAGGATCCCTCTATTGCCGGTGCCTACACCCGCGAATTCGACCAGATGTGGGGGAGCACAACGACCACCCCTGATCCGGACAACGCCCGGTTCGGCGAGCAGAAACGGGTGGTGAACCCGTCGGTATTCTGGATCGGTGACAGCTACGTCAGGCTCTATTTTAGTCCGCAGGGCGGCACCGAACGCGCGATCATCGATGCCATAAACAATGCCGAACACAGCATCAATGTGGCCACCATGCTCGTAACACGCTTCGGAATTGCCAATGCAATGCAAGCCCGGCACAATGCCGGCGTGACCGTTCGCGGCCTGGTAAGCAATGTGAACGTTACCGGCAGCGTGTTCGATAATATCGCGGAATGGGCCGATTTCATCCACTTCCCGCAGAGCCAGTTCGGCCTGCTGCATCATAAATATGCCATTTTTGATGGCGAGGACACCAACTGGAACGGAACCGTGCTCACCGGTTCTCACAACTGGTCGGGTGCCGCCGACCGCACCAACGATGAGAACACGTTGGTTATACGCGATTCCCGGATCGCCAACCTCTACATGCAGGAGTTCAGCGCCCGGTATACCCAGGCCGGCGGAACAAATCCGATCACGGTGGATTCCGAAACCAACCTTTCGGAGGTGCCGGCCCGGTTCAAGGTGCATCAGAACTACCCCAACCCGTTCAACCCGGCTACCAACATCTCGTTCGAATTGCCCTCCGAGCATGTCGTGAACCTGCATCTCTACGACGCGGTGGGACGCCGGGTAGCCACCCTGCTGTCCGGCGAGAGCCTGGGCGCGGGCATCCACAGTGTGCGGTTTGACGCCTCCTCCCTGGCGAGCGGTATCTACATCTATCGGGTGGAGCTGCAGAACGGACAGTCCATCACCCGGAAAATGACCCTGATCAAGTAATCCCCGGCCTATCCATATCCACACATTTCACACTACTCAAGATTGCATATGATGCGTAGCACCGCCATTGCGGGGGTTCTGGCACTGGCGGTGTCACTACATCCCTGCCCGTGGACCGGGATGTCGGTTGCCGAGGCCCGTCCCGCAACAGACGACATCCGTATCTCTACCGAAAACTCCCTGCCGGAGGATGGTCGTGCAGGTTTGGCCGGCGGAGGCGACTGGTCGCATATCCCCCGTTCGAGAACGTTCGATGTGGTGACCTGGAACATTGAGTGGTTCGGAGATGCCACACGCGGCCCGTCCGACAACGAGCTCCAGTTCAATAACGTTGTGGAGATCATCCAAACCATGCAGCCCGACCTGATCGGTGTCCAGGAGATTGCCGACCAGGCGCAGTTCGACCGCCTGATGGATGAATTGCCGGAATACGAAGGGTTTATCACAAACTTCTCGCAGCCTCAGCAGACCGGGTTCATCTTCCGCTCCGAATCGGTGGATACCCTCTTTACCCGGATGCTGGACTCGCAAATGGGGATGAGTTTCTATCACTGGGCGGGCCGTTTTCCGCTCGAAGTGGCATTCGTCGCGTCGGTCGAAGATACCGACAAAGTGATGATGGCGGTGGTGATCCACGCCAAGGCCATGTCGGACGAAAAAGATTACAACCGGCGGGTGGCGGCATCGGCGCAAATCAAGGAGTACTTCGATCACAGCATCGGCTCAACACCGCTCCTGTTCCTCGGCGACTACAACGACAGGGTGACTGGAACCAATGCCGGCGACGACCTGCCCTCCCCATATCGCAATTTCGTACTGGATCCCTATTACGAAGTGGTTACCCTGCCGGTGGAAGAGGCGGGTGAGGCCTCCTGGCCCGGCATCGGAAGCCATTTTGAGGCCAGCATGATCGACCACATAACGGTTAACCGGCCGCTGGCCGACTCATGGTTGCGCGGATCGGAGCGAGTCTATTATCCGTATTACATTTCGCAGTACCATAACACAACCTCCGACCACTATCCGGTAAAAGCCCGTTTTGACATCACCGGGAAGGCTACGGTCACCAGCGCCGGAACCGGCGACGATACGCCGCCCGCCGAGCACCCCGGTCCCGCCCGCCTGATGGCGAACTACCCAAACCCGTTCAATCCGGCTACTTCCATCCCTTTCCGGCTGGAGGAGCCGACACGAGCCAGTCTCACCATCTACAGTACGCTCGGACAAAAGGTTGCGCAGCCTGTCCGTGACCGCTTCCACCCTGCCGGCACGCACACGGTGCGATTCGAGGCCGGGTCGCTGCCGTCCGGCCTCTACCTGTACGAATTGCGAACCGACGGCGGATTCCGAACAGCCCGGACGATGCATCTGGTCAAATAGCCGGCTTCTTCAAATTACGCGAATCCGGCACCCTGGCCACGCTTCGGTGCCCGTATTACGGCCGCCGGTATCAGGTGCCAACACCTGTGATGATGCCGATGGCTCCCGGAAAACCATTTCTCCCCGGCACAGCGGATTCTCATTGATGATGATTCGGTGTCCGGGTTGGGAACTTGTGGGTTAATAATTAGTTAGAGCGCTCTGACTTGATAGACCTGGAATTCAGATCATTTTTATACCCCGAACCTCTGTAATCGAGTGTATTTTATGCGCTTTTTTACCCTCGTTGAAATTTCGGGTGTAATCTTTACCTTCGTTCAATAGGTTCTAGTGACCTCAATGGGGTTGTGATTCCCTCTGCATAAACACAATGATCCAGCGTAACGGCTAACTCCAATGTAAGACAGATTTGAAATTTTCAGTCCAAATAACGGGAGCCTAAGAATCGAACAACAATTTCCTTTTTATGTCATTATATTTAAAGAACTGTTGCGCACCTCAAACTGATTGTCATTAGCTTGATTCCACATTTTCTCTCCTTGCCATAAGACATTGAATATTATGGACCTTCAATCTTCTAAACTCGAATTAGTCAGACTGATTCTCAAAATCGATAATCAGCAAACCATCAATAAGCTCACTGAAGTGCTCAAAGAGCAAGATCCCGATTTTTGGCATGAGCTCAGTGATCAGCAAAAAGAAGAAATCAAGTTCGGCATCAATCAACTCGATGACGGCCAAAGAATAAGCATGGAAGAATTCATTTCTAAACATTCTTGATGTGCTTAAAGTCTACCTCTCCCCTTTGGCTGAAAAGAAGTTATCGTTACTTCTTGAATTTATTGAGCAACAATGGACCAAAAAGGAACGAGACGAGTTCCTGCAAAAAGTATTAAACACATTCAAAAGAGTAGCTACTCATCCTGAGAGTTGTCCAAAGTCGGATACTTTTCCGAATCTATTTAAATGTGTTGTGAGTAAACAAACATCGTTTTTCTATCGATTCAGCTCTGAAGAGCTTGAAATTATAACGATTTTTGATAATCGTCAGAATCCACATAAAATTGATACTGAGATCAAAAAATATTTTAGCCAATAATGAGAATTATAAATTTTGATTTCTCTGCTATTAAATTGGCAACCACTCTTGATCTTCACTGATTTCTAGTTCGATTGTTATTAATAAATCTTGTTATAGTAACCGCACTCTAACAAAAAAAATCAAGCGGACGCGGGTAGCGTCCGCTCCCTAAGCGCTGCTTTTCACCGCGCCGCTTAAATTTTGAGCGTTATGGAGTGTTAAAACCCGACCTTGTCTACCCCTCCATCCCTTAAACATTTTCGCCCAATACCTGAAGACTTGTTTGTGATTTAACGAAGAATTTCAATTGGTCCAAACAAATACTTATCTTTCGCGTTACTAACGTATAGGATCATGATTGTATCTTTCGTATCAAAACAGACGGAGCAAATTTGGTTTGGTAAAAGGGTAAATAATATGCCCCTGGACATCCAAAATGTTGGTCGCAGAAAATTACGCATGCTCAACAACTCACAAACTATCAGTGATTTGACGGTACCCCCCTCGAATAGGCTTGAAAAGTTGTCGGGTAATCTGTATGGGTTTTACAGTATCCGAATCAACAATCAATGGCGTATTGTCTTCAAATGGAGTGAAGGTAACGCCAGTGAGGTAGAAATCATGGATTATCACTAAAAGGAACGAATTATGGAAAAGTTATCGAATGTACATCCTGGAGAGATTTTACTCGATGAATTTCTGAAGCCGTTGGGCGTATCGGCATACAGGTTGTCGAAGGATTTGAACATTCCACAAACACGGCTCTCCCAAATCATAAATGGTAAACGCCGTATTACCGCAGATACGGCCTTACGGCTGAGTAAGTATTTTGGAGTATCAGCGAAGTTTTGGCTTGGATTACAAGACGATTACGACCTTGAAGAGGAAAGAGAATCGAAAAAAGCCGAGCTCAGCGAGATTAAATCACTTCATAAGGATGCGGTATAACAGAGAGAATACTTTTTTGGGTCGAAGTAAGTAAACCACCAATGCACCTCAAACGGATTGCCGTTAGCTTGATTCCATATTTTCGATCTTTGCCATAAGCCATTAATAAATCTTGTTATAGTAACCGCGCTCTAACAAGAAATTTCAAGCGGACGCGAATTTCTCTCTTGCTCAATTTCAACATCAACGCCGCGCCGCACAACTTTGGCCGTTATATTGATACCATTGTTCCTCTTATTGAGCGAGCTCAAAATCGACTTACAAAAAATCATGACTCGCAATCCCCTTGACGATTGTCTGTCGGCCAAATCATCCGGCAACGCGTCCACTCCTTCTGCCCCGGTTACAGCACTCCTGCTGCCGGGATACTCTCCGGATCTCGCCTGGATGGCGCGGGCACTCCATGCCGACCGTGTGATTCTGGACGACCGGCACCTGTTCTCTCGAAAAAGCCGGGTACACCGGACAAAAATCCGGACACCTGACGGCCACCAGTGGCTCTCCCTCCCCGTCGTAACCGAAGACCGGCGCAAACCCATCAACCGTGTGCGAATTGACGACCGGCGCCCCTGGCTGCAGCACCATCTCCAGGCGCTGGAGTTCAACTATCGGAACAGCCTCTACTTTGATTATTACGAGCCGGAAATACGCGCGGATCTGCAAAGTGCCGCCAATTACGAGCTGCTTCTGGATGCGGTGCGGCACCTCATGCAGCGGCAATGGATCTATCTGCAGCTCCCGAAGTTTCCAACATGGGCCGGCGAGCTTGCACCCGGTGCAACCACATCACGTTCAGATCGCAGCTCAGAGTCTGTCCGCCCAAACGATACGACGCACAAATCTCCATCCGTCTCACCCGAAACAAAAGTCTGGCAGGAGCCCAACAGCCGGAACTATCAAAAACCCCATCCCAACGCGAGTCAGCCTGATTTCCAAATTCCGGAATACCGACAGCATTTCCCGGGATTTGTTCCGGGATGCGGTGTGCTGGATGTGCTGTTTGAATACGGTCCGGAAACGTGGCAGGTTCTGGAAGCCATTCAGGTCAATCCCGCCAGATCCCATCCTTGAATCGAATCTCCTCATCCAGTTCACGGACCCAGATATTTCGGAAACTGACATAATCGCTGTGATCCTGAAGCCGGATTCCCGCCGGGCCGTGTTCTTCGTAATAAGGAGCACCGATATAGCGCGTATTTCCAAAAATTTCGACATTGTTCTGAACCAGTACGCCATTCAGCATTACCGTGACCCGTGCCGGCTTTTCAACCTCACCGTCTTCATCAAAAACGGGTGATTTGAAAAATATCTGGTAGGTCTGCCACTCACCCGGACGTTTCGCCGGATTAGCCAGCGGGATGTGCTGTTTGTAAACACTGCCGTTCATGCCGTTCGAATAGGTGGGATTATTCCAGTTATCCAGCACCTGCACTTCGTACCGATCCTGCAGAAATACGCCGCTGTTACCACGACCCTGACCTTCACCATCAATCTCCGCCGGTGCGCGAAACTCAAGATGAAGCTGAATATCACGGAACTCCTGCCGCGTTATGATATCACCGGTTCCGGGCTTTACGGTCATATATCCATCCCCGAGCGTCCACTCCGCATCCGAACCATCCCTCGACATCCACCCGTCAAGAGAGGTACCGTCAAATAGGATGATCGCATCAGCCGGTGGTTCACCATGTACATCAACAGGTTCCACTACCGGTGGTTGGGGTTCCCATATTTCGGTTTTTTCCGGATCGGTTATTTCATCGGATTGCTGCCCGCAGACAACAGCAGCCGATAGAAAGGGTATCAGAAACAGCAGCACAGTTTTTTTCATGTGTTTAGAAATTTTTGATTTCGCTTACGCGTTACACTGGGCACTTCGTGATCTTCGATTCGCTTACGCGTTACACTGGGCACTTCGTGATCTTCGATTCTAATGTCAGATAGAATGACATGACCGTTTTAGTGATGCGCCTTTGTGTCCAGAAGCCAGCCCGGTCATGTTCATTTATATTGGCAATCCTCACACGACGCATTTATTTTTGATGGAATAATCCGGAGTTTCATCAGTTCCAGATAGCATTTTCCCAAATTTATTATCGGACACAATTTCGGCGCATTCCCCTTTAGAGTCATGGTTCGAATGCAAAAACATACATGAAAGCGTTTCTGAATCCAAATTATTCTATCAAGGGTGTAACTCACTTCTCTGCCCCGATTGCAGTCGCCACGGCGCTCCTGATGATCAGCGGGTGGATTTCCCCGACCCCGGCATTCCATTCATTTGAGGAACCGCAAGACCGCATTCAAAACAAAGAACGTTATCAGTTCACATCACCCCATATGGGGAGCAGGTTTCGCATCGTGCTCTATGCATCCAGCGACTCGCTCGCATCGGCCGCCGCCGACTCGGCATTCCGCAGAGTCGATGAGTTGAATGAAATCATGAGCGATTATCAGTCAGACAGCGAGCTGAACCAACTTGCAGCGACGGCCGGGAGTGGTGAGTACGTGCCGGTCAGCCGGCCGCTGTTTGAGGTATTGCACACGGCACAAATGGTAGCGGAACAAACCGGCGGCGCGTTTGATATCACTGCCGGCCCCTTTGTCAGATTGTGGCGGGAGATGCGCAGGGATGATCACCCCCAACTGCCCGGTGAAGAGGCGCTCCGGGAAGCGGCCCGTTCGGTGGGATACAAGCACGTGCATCTGGATGATTCCCGTCAAAAAGTGATGCTTGAAAAGCCCGGCATGAAGCTTGACCTGGGCGGAATTGCAAAGGGCTATGCCGCCGACGAGATGCAGAAAGTGCTGTATCATTTCGGAATTACATCGGTTTTGATTGATGCAGGCGGAGATATGGTCATCGGCGCTGCACCACCCGGCACCGATGGATGGCGAATTGCCGTTTCGGCCCATAACGAAGACGGCGACCCCGAACCGTTTCTGCTGACGCTTACTGATACGGCTCTGAGCACTTCGGGGGATCTTTTCCAGTTTGTTGAAATTGACGGAACAAGATACTCCCACATTATTGACCCGGGAACCGGCCTGGGCATTACCGAACGCCGGACCGTCACGGTGATTGCCGGAACCGGGATGCTGGCTGACGCCTATTCCACTGCACTGAGCATCTTACCCATATCAGAGGGGCTGGATCTCATCAACAAAAAAACGGGTTACGCGGCCTATATCGAAGTGGCGGAAACCGACGGTACGGTACTCTCAATAGCATCGGAAACATTCAGAGAACTCCGGGAGAAATAGCCCCTCAATATTGACTGCTCATTAAAGCACCTCAGTTTGGCCGGGAACCGGTACCGGGTAATAGCCATCCTCTTTCGGCATTACAGGCGGTGGCGTATCCCAGTTCATATCCTCAGGATCAACATCGTGGTGCGGATACATCCGTTTTTTGGACTGTAACGCCTCATCCCATTGGAGGAACTGACCCGAATACGTGGCCATGAAACCCATAATGCTGCTCATGGAGGATTTGGCACCCCAGTCACTGTCGTTGATGGTTTTGCCCGATCTTATTGCTGCAAACAGTTCATCATGTTCCACCTGGTAAGGACTTGGATCATACTCGTCATCATACCGGAACCTGATATTATGCTGCCGGTCACGGATGGTGCCCCTCAATGATCCCGCCGTTGCCAAGTGCCCTTTGGTACCCTGAAAGTTTTCGCCTACAAAATGATAGCAGCCTGATTGCTGTCGGCATTGAGCTGCAATAACCACTCCGCTCGGATAGGTATACTCCACAAAGTTGTGATCAAAAATCTGACCATACTCCTTGCCGGTCCGCACTTCTCGTCCCCCCATTCCCTGGGCTGATACCGGATACTCGCCAAGGAGCCAGTTGGCTACATCGATATTGTGAATGAGCTGATCAAGCACCTGATCTCCGGCCAGCCAGGTAAAGTGAAAGTGGTTTCTGATTTGATGTTCCAGCTCGGACCATTCGGGCTGTCGGTGCCGGATAAAAAACGGGCCCTGATTCCAATACACCTGTCCGGATATGATTTCACCGATCGCTCCATCATTTATTCGTTGCACAAGCTCCCGGTACATCAGTTCATAACGGCGCTGTAACCCCACTACCACGTTCAAGCCTTTTTCCTCCGCTGCTTTACCGGCCTCCATCACCCTTCGGACACCCGTGGCATCAACGGCGACCGGTTTTTCCATGAACACATGCTTTCCTTTTCGGACGGCCTCTTCAAAATGGAGCGGGCGGAAATAGGTCGGAGTAGTCAACAGCACGGCATCAGCAAGATCGATGGCTTTTTTGTACCCGTCAAAGCCAAGAAACCTGTGATCCTCCGGAACATCGAACCTTCCCGTTCCCCCGAACCTTGTGAACAAGTTATTATAGCTTTCATCAAGACGATCCTCCACGATATCGGCCATGGCAACCAGTTTGACGCCGGGGTCTGCATCCAAAGCCTGAAAAGCGGCACCGGTACCACGACTTCCGCATCCGATGAGTGCTATTTTGATGGTATCACTTCCGGCCGCATAGGCGGATGCCCCGATCGGCAATGAACCCAGCATCAACCCTCCTGCAGTGACGGATGAGGCTTTGATAAAATCACGTCTGGTAAATCCTTTTGATAAGTCGGTGTCCGTTTTTTTCATGTTTTTAATTTTTCAGATTCACAATGTCACATGCAGCATCCATGGTCTTAATCACTCGCCTGAGTCGCCGATTTACCGGCCATGGGTGTCTCAACTGTTTATTATTTCTGATTCATAATGTCAGGGCATCAGGTTATAAGATTACATATCCAGGACCGGCATAATCCAGTATTTCTCCATTTTTTCCCGGGATGGCGTTTCTTTTGGCCGGATGATGCGGAATCCAACCATGGGAGCATTGGTATGCCACCACATGCTCCTGGGAATCTGGGGATCGTCCCGACTCCACCTTGGTGATGAACCACGCCGATGGGTACACCGGATATCTTCGGCATCATCTCGCCATGATCCGCCTCTTGCAGCCCGGGGATAGAGCACATCCGGAAGGAACAGCGGGTTATCCGCGACCTCTCCTTCCAGCTTTTCGTGATAATCCAGATGAAACTCATCCATGGTCCATTCAGCCACATTACCCATCATATCATAAAGCCCGAATGGGTTGGGATTCTTCTCGGCAACCCTTCCGTAGCTTCCACTGCTGTTCCCCCAATGCCACTCATAATCATCCAGTTGATCCGGATCGTCGCCAAAATAATAGGTGGATGAAGTGCCGCCTCTGCAGGCATATTCCCACTCCGCCTCGGTAGGCAACCGGTGAAACTCTCCGGTTTTGGCCGTCAGCCACATCGCATAAACTACGGCGGCATAATGCGTGATGCTGATAACCGGGCGCCCGTCTTCGCCCATTCCAAAGGCTCCGTCGCCATACGGAGGCGATGGCGTGGTAATCGCATCGGCCTCAATCCCAAACCGCTCGAGAACTTCATTGCCGATCTCTTTGTCAATAACCTCCTGGGCAAACAGATTGTACTGCTCCCATGTTATCTCGTGACTGGACATCCAGAAGGAGTTAACGGCAACCTCTCGCTGCGGACCCTCGTGGGACTCTTTTCCATCTTCATCGGATGAACGTCCCATCAGAAAAGTCCCTCCCTCTACCGGGACCATCGCTATCTCCACATCGGTTCCCGGAATCTCCTGGCTATATGCGGAGAAAGTCGTTTCCGATGCCGCATAACCTTCACCTTCCGCTGCATCCCCGGAACGATCCTGAAAGGTCGCGCATCCGGGAATGACTACCAGAAAAAGCAAAAAACAGCAAGCGGCCGAAAGCCAGACAGAGGAAAATAATGTGTTTCCCATTAATCTTTTTTGTGTTACAGTGTCCAAATATTTTGCAATTCAAATGCCGCCGGATTCGCCATCAGGCTGCATGGGATGCATAAACGTCACTCATCCCGAACCATGGTAAAACGGAAGCTGACCAGTACATCTTCATCGGTTCTCAGTGCGCCTCTCATAAAGCTGGGCGGCTCCAAATCAAAATCGGCAAACCTGACCTGAAACTCACCAAAAACCACAAATTGATCCGGATTATCTGATGAAATTGTTACTTCATGTTCCAGTTGGTGATATGCTCCGGCAGCCTGGGCAACACCCCGGATGACCAGCACATATTCGCGGTCAGCTTCTCCGACACTTATCGCCTTGACTTCTTCAAGCTCATACGACAGCTCCGGATGCTCATCGCTTTTCAATGTACTATGCATCGCCTGATTCATCGCACCAATGCCGGAATCCAGCGAAGACGCAGGGACCGACACATGAACTTCATCAAACCAGGTATCCGGATTGCCATTCTCCACATCGGCCTGAAAAAAAGAAGCGCTTTCACGAACAACCCCGGAAAAGGTGTCTGACGTGATTTCCCAGTCCCTGACATTTGAGGTGCCGGTGAGGGTAAAACTGACATCGTTAATCCGGAACACCGTACTCCGGTTTTCCGCGCCATCACCGGCGGAAACCGAAACTGCAGCCGGCATAAACAGAAGCAAAGAGAGCAGCAGGGATGTAATAATCATTTTCATTTATACACAGGACTAATCCACTCCTCATAGGGATGATATTTACTTTCAGCGGCCCAGCGAATTCCGCGTTGCTGAATTGCCCACGCCTCCGGAACATCAAAAACATCCATGGTGTGACCCAAAGACGAGTAGAATACCCGGCCGTCCCCATAATACTTTTTCCAGGCAATCGGCATCACACTACCGTCAATCCAGGGGGCGTGCTCGCCGGAAAAGCGAGTTGTTGCCAACACTTTGACATTCGGATCCACATGCATGTAGTACTGCTCCGTATGCACATCAAAATCAGAGAGACCCCGCGTAACCCGGTCGGTATGATCAACAATATTTACCCGGTAATCAATAATATTTCCGGGATGCGAAACCCACTGGCCGCCTGTCATAAACTGATACTCTGTATTTTGACGGAAGGAATCACACAGTCCGCCGTGCCAGCCTGAAATGCCGGCTCCGTTTTTGATGGTCTTGAGAAGTATCCTCTCCTGGTCCTGGGTAATTTCGCTCATCGTGACAATCTGGACAATCAGATCGAGCGATTCCATCAGGCTCTCGTCCAGATATGCATCCAGGGTATCCGACACCGTTACATCGGCGCCTTCCGAGCGCATCCAGGGTACGAAAAGATCGACCGACTCTTTCGGCTCGTGTCCTTCCCATCCACCATAGACATAGAGAACTTTTTTACCCTCCAGGGACGGAGCCGGCTGATCATCGGCTTTGGCATATTTCCCGGCAAGCAAACTCCCCGGCGCCATGAGCAATCCGGCACCGCCTGCAATCGAAGATTTTAGAAAGTTGCGACGTGACTTTTTTTGGTTCATGTGTTAGAAAGTTTCAGATTCAGAATGTCTCATGCAGCATCCATGGATTTAATCACTCGCCTGTGTGACCAAATTTTGGGCCATGGATGGTTCATGTGTTAGAAAAAATTTGATTAAACGGACACATGCTATTCCATGACCGGTTTTAATCATGCGCCAGTTGGTCCAGGTTCCAGACCGGTCATGCTCTTTTCAAAATTAAAATCTGTGTGATGCAACATTCGAAAAACACCCGGAAGCTTTGGACCTCCTGCCCCAGCTACATTCGATTGGTAATGGTATTGTGGATAATTACTGCTCCGCTTCCGATTTTTGATCAAACGCCTTTAAATTATTGATTGGCTATCATTAAGTGAAATTTTATTTTCGATCCGAACATTTTTTTACAAAATCACATGATTCATTTTTTGCTCGTTCCCGGAAGCTGACCGGCACGTTGAGGATATTTAACGTTTTAGGTTAAGCGGATACAGGGAGATGCACGTCTGGTTTTAATCATGCGCCTGTGTCCAGATACCAGTCCGGTTATGTTCATTTCATCTTATCCACTGCTATGCAAGCACAATTCTGGATGATTCATTATGTTGGTTTGGCGTTCTGTTTCAGTGTATTGTGTGGCGGAAGATGATTACTGCAGATTGTTGAGCTAATGCGTCTCTTCCTGTATCGAAATAATACGTCTGTTTAAAAAATTTAAATTACGTGGACTCGTGCAATTCCATGATCGGTTTCATCCATGCGCCTGTATGCCCTGGCGCCGGCCCGGTCCATGTTCATAGCAACTAAACTATTGGCATTATGAAAAGGAAAATGAGAATGGGAATGGTCGGCGGAGGCCTCGGTGCATTTATCGGAGACATCCACCGGAAAGCCGCCATCATGGATGGAGAAATTGAACTGGTATGCGGCGCATTCAGCAGAGATGCGGAAAACTCCAGAAAAACCGGAGAATCCCTTTATCTGCCGGATGACCGGGTTTATTCTTCCTACGAGGAGATGATTGCCAAAGAGAAAGCGCTCCCCGAAGGCGAACGCATGGATTTTGTATCTATCGTGACACCCAACCATGTCCATTTTCCCGTAGCCAAAGCCGCCCTTGAAAACGGCTTCCATGTCGTCAGTGATAAACCGATGACCGTGAGTACGGCTGAAGCGGAAGAACTGGTTTCTCTGGTTGAAAAGACCGGTTTGATGTTCGCCTTGACCCACAACTACACCGGTTATCCCATGGTGAAGCAGGCCCGTGAGATGGCCCGGAAAGGAGATCTCGGCACGATCCGGAAAATTGTCGTTGAATATCCCCAGGGCTGGCTCTCCAGGAAACTGGAAGGGGAAAACAAGCAAGCCACCTGGCGCTCCGACCCGGCACAAGCAGGGCCCGCCGGTGCTTTGGGCGACATCGGTACACACGCAGAAAATCTCGCCGAATATATTTCGGGACTCCAGATATCGGATATTTGCGCCGACCTGGGGTCGGTAGTCGAAGGCAGGTCACTGGACGATGATGCCAATATTTTGCTCCGTTTCTCAAACGGTGCCAGAGGGGTCTTGCACGCCAGCCAGATCAGCGTCGGTGAAGAGAATCCGCTTAAGATTTTTGTGTATGGGGATAAAAAGGGTTTGGAGTGGCGTCAGGAGGAGCCTAACACGCTGCTGGTAAAACATCTCGACCGCCCAGTCGAGCGGTATCGGACCGGCCTTGACCACGGCGGGTACCTGTGTGATGCCGCCATGAGTAACTCCAGGCTCCCATCCGGCCACCCGGAGGGATTCATTGAAGCCTTTGCCAATATTTACAGAAATTTTGCCATGGCATTGCGGGAGCATCAGGGAGGAAACAAACCCGCGACGGAGCATCTTGATTTTCCGACCGTTCACGATGGGCTCAGGGGTATGAAGTTTATTGAGACCGTGATTGCTTCCAGCAACAGTGACCGGAAATGGACGCCCTTCTCAGGTGATTAATTTTTTTGATTTCGCTTACGCGTTTTACTGGGCACTTCGTGATCTTCGATTCGCTTACGCGTTTTACTGGGCACTTCGTGATCTTCGATTCGCTTACGCGTTTTACTGGGCACTTCGTGATCTTCGATTCTAATGTCCGATAGAATGACATGACCGTTTTTTTCATGCTCCTGTGTGCCTGGCACCGGCCCGGTCATGATCATAGCACTTCGTGACCTTCGGTTCATCTGTTTAAAAAGCGAAGCAGGACAGCGATACGGCAACACGACCAATTTAATTAACGGAAACCAGCTTTTCCGCTATTGACAAGCCAAACCACAGAGGTACAATATGAAAGGACCAGCAATTTTTTTGGCCCAGTTTATGGGCGATGACGAACCGTTTAACTCCCTGAAGTCCATTTGTTCATGGGTTGCGAAACTGGGTTATGAGGGTGTGGAAATTCCAACATTTGATCCGCGTTGTGTCGACCTGAAACAACTGGCGGAAAGCCAGGATTATGCAGATGAAATCAAGGGTATTGTCAATGAAGCCGGCCTGGAGATAACGGATTTGTCCACGCATCTTCAAGGGCAGCTGGTTGCGGTTCACCCGGCCTACGACACATTGTTCGATGGATTTGCACCGAAAGAGGTGCACAACAAGCCGGCAGCCCGAACGGAATGGGCGGTAGACCAGATGATGATGGCCGCCCGGGCGAGCAAGCGGCTTGGGCTCACCGGACATGTTACCTTTTCCGGCGCACTGTTATGGCACACGATGTACCCCTGGCCCCAGCGTCCAGCGGGACTGGTCGAAGACGGCTTCAATGAGTTGGCCAAACGCTGGCTGCCTATCCTGAATGAGTTTGACAAGAACGGGGTTGATGTCTGCTATGAATTGCATCCGGGCGAGGATCTCCATGACGGCGTAACGTTTGAACGATTTCTGGAGGCTACCGGAAATCACAGTCGAGTCAATATCATCTATGATCCGAGCCATTTTGTGCTGCAAATGCTGGATTATGTCGAATTCATTGACATCTATCACGAAAGAATAAAACTCTTCCATGTCAAAGATGCCGAGCTGCGGCCAAACGGTCGTGCCGGAGTGTATGGCGGTTATCAACGCTGGGTTGAGCGTCCCGGAAGGTTTCGTTCACTGGGCGATGGCGATGTTGATTTTCGAGCCATTTTCAGTAAAATGGCTCAATATGATTTCGATGGATGGCCGGTGCTTGAGTGGGAGTGCTGCCTGAAACACCCCGAGCAGGGAGCCGCCGAAGGAGCGCCCTTTATCGCCGATCACATTATCCACAAAACGGAAAAAGCATTTGACGATTTCGCCGGGTCCGGTGCCGATGAGTCGCTGAATAAAAAAGTACTGGGATTGATGTAAAAAACGGGGGTCTCCGGATACCCTTCGGAGACCTCTGATAATTGCGTCTGATGAAGTCCGGCGCACCAGGTAACCGACGCCGTACCGATGGGAATCGCTTGATTGTACCTAAAGGTTCGTCAACTTGGAGGATGCCTGAATATAAGATTCAATCTGCCAGCGGCCTTGTTTTTGCAATAATCTGTGCTGGAGAGAATGCTTGCTGCATTCTTTAAGAGCGTGTACCTATTGAAGGTTTAACCAGGTCGCTATTCTTCTTTGTTCAACATCAAGTTAGCACCACTATAATGAACCCCTGGATAAGCCGAACCCGACCTACCCATGTCCCACTCATCATTCTCTATAAGATAGTTAATCTTCTCCGCATCACCCTCCCAAACAGGACGCGCAAACTGACCATTAACCTGCTGTTGAATAAAACTAGCATAACCAGCACTAGCCATCCAAACCATAAAATCCTTAGGATTACCACTACGAGCAACACCGTCCTCGTCCTCCTTAGAAACCATACGCTCAGCACAATAATCTGGAGGACTAGGATTATTAAACGCGGGATGAATAAGATGATCCTTAACGCTACAAATACCAGGATTCGGCTCATGAGTAGTACTGAAAAAATGACGCAACTCATTAGTATACCAACTAGGCAAACTACCACTAACAAAGAAATAACTAGCCTCCATAACCCTATGAGCACTAGCATAACCATCCTTAATAACAGAACGAGAACGAGAATTCTCAATACCACCCCCTCTAGTCCTACCAACATACATAACATTATCCGCAATAGTCATATAAGCCCCAAAACCACCAAAATCATTAACATAACCTAAATCCGTGAGGTTTTCCGCATAATCTTCCACAAATTTAATACTATAAGGATTAATATCCAAACTATCCTCCAAAACACCCCCTATATCCTCCTTAAAAATCTCCCAATTAGCCAACTCCTCCTCACTCCAAACACTGCCTGGAAGATACAAACCACCATCCGGATGATCCTCCCTAGGAACATCATTACCAGCAGCCCCTGCTACGCTCCAACCCCTACCATAAGCAGAATTACCCAAATTAAAAACAACCACCTGCTCCACAGAAGCATCAGGCAAAACCACAGCAGAATACCTAACAGAACCCAGCTCCCTAGGATCCGCAAGAATAGGCCTACTAATACGACTCCACTCATCAATAAAATAACCATGCGTATCCACATCAAAAACATTCTCAACAGTCTCCAAATGACTATTGAAATCACCAACATGCCTGAACAAAACAGGAACATTACTAGAATTAACACGCTCATGCACCAACTCACCAGGACCATAACCACTAACCAAGTACGTTATAGGCGTTCCATTTCTTTCAGCGCCGTGCCAGTACATAGCAGGAGCAGGATGGTTATCATATTCTACTAATAAACGATTAACCTCGCTCATACCAGGAATACCATCACCATCCTTACTGGCCTCCTCACCACCACCAAGCATAAAAACATAATTACCCCTTGGAATAGAAGCCCTAATAACACCCCCCTCATCAGCCACCAACAAAGTATCCTTGCCACTCTCCAAATGTCTTGCTTCGATACTCGCGTAAGGATTGGGTTCTTTACCAAAGAATCCTCTGGCTTGAACCCTAAAATCGTGCCTATCGCGGACATTAACAAAGTCTTCTAAAACCTTTTTAGTACCGTGAGCATCAAAAACCTTAACAGTATAAGGAAGACTGCCAGTACCCTCAAAAACATGACTCACATCTTTACTAACATCATTGCCACTAACATCCCAACCATAAACACTACCGTCTACCTCTAAAGCAAGACTATCCAACTCATTAGGACTACTCGCACTAATATTAAAGTCTCCGCTGAACCAATCAACAACAGCAGGCGCTGAAACACTTACCCGGGGAGCCGTCCTCACAAGAACGATATCACCAAGCTCCAGGCGCTCCTTTAACACGTGCTCTGTGGCGGCCGGCTCAAATCCATCGGCCGAGAACGCGTAGACTACCGGCTCTCCCTTCAGGCGCATGGCCACGTCTCTGGAAAACTCAAAGCTCCCCTGAACCGGCTTGTCAAACGCCACATCTGCATACGAAATCACAACGCGGCCATGAATATCCCCGCCATCAACATCCACCAAATGTCCTTTACTCACCATCTCAAAATACTCATCGCCCAGAGCCACATCGCCCAAATCCACAACATCCTTTAAGCGGCGCCTCTCCAAAGCGTCGGTAAACCCATCGGCCGAAAACGCGTAGGTCACCGGATCCCCCTTCAGGCGCATGGCCACGTCTCTGGAAAACTCAAAGCTCCCCTGAACCTGTCTGTCATACCCGGCTTCCGCATACGAGGTCACCACTCGGCCTTGTACATCGGCTCCGGCGGCATCGAGCAGGCGGCCGCGGGTGGTCGCTTCAAACAGCTGGTCCTTCAGGGTAATGGATTCATTAACATTTCTGCCGAACCGGACAGGCTTAATCACGCCTTTGTAGTTTTCGCTTTCATCCACAACCAGCGACAGGCTGCTCGGGCCACCGCTGCCTCCCTGGCTGGCTACCGTAATGGCAAAACCGCTTGCTGCCGACAGGCTGGTTAATTTGACCGTCTCGTTGATTCCTTCTCCGCGAACGTTAACCAGGTAGACCCCGGATCCCGGGAATGGGCCCACGGTGACCCTGTTGTTCCCCTCGCCAAATTCAACATCGCCACCGAATACCTCCCGGCCCAGAACGTCATAAACGCCCACTCTCTTGTTGCCCCCGCCGCTGGTTACTACGATATGCGCCACATCCAGCGTAGGATTGGGGTACGGACGGGCCAGGCCAACATCGGAATCGTATTCCAAAACAAACATGCCATCCGGTCCGCTCTGAGCTGTTGCCAGCGTATCGTTCAAAACCTGATCCACCAAATGCACCCCCGCGCCCGCGACACCTTGTCCGCCAACATTGCTCACACTGCCGGTAACCGCGCTTCGGGTGCCGCTGTGCTGTCCGTACGCATCGCCGGCCGCCAGGCAGAGTGCACCAAGTAAAACGGCCGTCAGGATCCCCCCGTATGTCGTAACTGCCCGGTGGACTTCGTTCATAACACTTTGGTTTGATAATAGTTGACTTTGGGCAGGATAGGGCTTTCCCGAATTTGTTGCCATTGTCTTTTTGGGCGGGGGCGGCAGGGGGGCCGGGATCTGTGCGTTCGGGTAGCGATCCCATCCAAAATGATCCTCATTTTGCGGCCGGCCGGAGCAGGGGCGCCGGTATCCGGGGTCATTGCCTGTGATGATGCCGATGGGCTGGCAGTTTTTTTTCTTTGACCCCGTTTTGTGCTATTTTTATGCAATTCTACCATGTACTTGTAATCAGACCTGTAAAATGAACATGACCGGACTGGCGTCAGGGTACACGGGCGCATGATTAAAAAAACCGGTCATGGAATTCTATCTGACATTATTAGAATCAAAGATCACGAAGTGCCCAGTGAAACGCGTAAGCGAATCGAAGATCACGAAGTGCCCAGTGAAACGCGTAAGCGAAATCTAAAAGTTTTAAACACATGAACCATCCGTGGCCGATTATTTGGCAATCAGGGCTATAATTAAGACCATGGATGCTGCATGTGACATTAGGAATCAAAAAAAAATAAACACATGAAACTCAACATTATCAGCGGCAGCAAGCAGTCCAAGCCGGCTCTTGCCAAGATCTACAAAAACGGAACCCTGGCGCTAAACATCGTTACCCGCCAGAAGCTTTCCATCACCCAGGCCAATAATTATCATCTGGCATTGGCAACCGACCAGACCCACAAGCTTGACGAAAAGCTTTATCTGGTATTTATGGATAAACCAGGCGATGCCACCCGCAAGCTATTGGTCACAGAGAAAAACGCCACCGTCAATTTTGCTCATGTCTTTGATGCTCAGAACATAGATTATGAGAAGACAGCCCATGTCTATGAGCTGGAAAAGCAGATCACCTGGCAGGGCAACCTCGTAGCTGTTTTCCAGCGCACCAGGTAACCGGCGCCGTACCGATGGGAATCGCTCCCCGCGGAATTCCGATGCCTGCCAGAAGAAAGGCGGATTTTCACTGGTGATAAATCGGTGCAAGGGACGGAAGGTTGTGGGTATATTATCAGTTATACTGCTGAATTCTTTAGTCAAATATCATCCCTTTTGAACTTATTTTATCACCCTCAGATACTTAATATGCCATGATAAACAAAACGGTTACGTTCTCATTCCTGCTTTCTTTGTCACTGATTTGGGGGTGCTCTAATTCTGTAGGTCCGGATAATGATGTAATACCGTCTTCGACTATATCATTTAACATTGTAGAAGCAGCTCATGTCAAACTATGGATAACGAACTCTTATCAGACAAAGGTCATTACGCTTGTCGATGAGCAATTTGACGCCGGGACCCATTCTGTTTCCTTTGAAATGATTGATTCGAATGGCAACAGGCTTCCGAATGGACTTTACACATACTACCTGCAAGCAGGTTCTAATTCCATCTCACGAACAATCATCCTTCATTAGATTAATGGAGAAATACCAATGGCCCTCAGATGCTTGCTCTTCTTATTTGCCACCATACTATTCCTCAATCTGACGGATCCTGCAAAGCTAAAGGGCCAGGATCGGTTTGAATTTTCCATTTTCCCCGGATACCATGTGGTCAATTCGGACGAAGTATCTACTTCCCATGGTGTATCACAGACGAATTGGATATTTGGTGGAAGCTTGGGTACACGATTCCGGATAAACAACCTTCCTCTTGCCTATGCGATTGGCTTCTCATATGGAAAATCAACCATCCTCGAACCGTTTAACGCTGTTACTCTGGAGTCATTTTATCATGTGGATCTGCGCTACAGGACCCTGCCTCAGGAACTATTTTGGGTCCACTCGATAACTGACAAAGTGGAGTTGTTAACAGGCATCAATCTAACGGCTCAGGATCGGACGTTGATGTATTCAGATGTGGATGTAGAAGATGACCGTTTATTCAGCATGGGAATTGGACTGTCCGGGAAAGTTCACCTGATGCTTGGTACATTTAGCTCCGGCAATGGTATGGTATTTATGAATCTGTCTGCAAGATGGACAGAGTTTATCTATCATGATAAAAAGGACAGGAATCTTGATGATTTCACGCTAAGACATGTTACTCTAAGCCCTCACATCGGAGTTTCATATCGTTTGAGATAAGCAGCTTGGTATCAACATTGAAGTGCAACAATCAAAAACTGGCTAAATAAACTTAATTCCCAATTTTATCTCTGTTTGCCCCCTCCTGCCCTTTTTTGTCAGGATTGATCATCATACTTATGTTTTTTTGGTTTCATTAGCTAAATTAGCAGTAGTAAGCCAACTCATTTGCCATATGACTACCAAAGACAAAGTAAAAAAGGAGATTGATCAGCTTTCTGAGCACGATGTGCAAAAAGTGTACCTTTATCTTGATACACTGAAAAAGCAACAAAAGGATAACCGAAATATTCGGGCACTTCATTTAAAGGGGAAACTCGATCAGGTCAACCTTCGCTCTTCCGCATATGAATAGGGTCTTGGTGGATTCCAGATCGTTGATGAAATTAATCTTGTCGAGCTTTAAGTTCGCGTCTAACTATCGCATTAGCCGGGCATGTGGCGTTTCCACCCCATGACAACCGACGGCATCAATCATCAAACGACCCTTTGCCAAGGCGGCCTTCGGTGCTTGCAACTGCAACGGAGACAGCAGCATCACCGGTAATATTGACGGCGGTCCGGCACATGTCGAGAATCCGGTCCACTCCCAGTATCAAGGCAATCCCTTCCACAGGAACCTCTACGGCCTGAAGCACAATCACCAGCATGATAATCCCCGCGCCCGGCACCCCGGCGGTTCCGATCGATGCCAGAGTGGCCGTAATCACGATGATCAGCTGCTGGGAGAGTGTCAGGTCAATCCCCACCGCCTGGGCGATGAATACCGCAGCCACCGCCTGATACAAACTGGTACCATCCATGTTGATGGTCGCGCCTACGGGCAGCACAAAGCTGGCCACCTCTTCGTGCACCCCGAGTTTTTTCTCCACGCGCTCCATGGTCAGCGGCAGCGTAGCCAGACTGGAACTGGTGCTGAAGCCCAGCAGCTGAGCCGGCCGGATCCCCTTCAGAAAATTCCACATGCTCATTGAACTGAAAATTTTGAACAGGATTGTATAGACAATGGACATGTGCAGGATGAGTCCGGCGATAACCACCAATCCATAAACCAGCAACGCCTGGAGCAGCTCAACGGTGCGGGTCAGATCCTCGCCCCCCAGATCCACAATGACCGAGGCGATCAGTGCGAAAACGCCGTACGGAGCGACTTTCATGATCATCTCCACGATTTTGATGACCACATCGTTTAGCGAATCAAAGAAGTCAATCAGCACCCTGGCTTTGTTCTCCGGGATCTTCATCAAGCCGATACCGATAATTAATGCCACAAATACAATTTGCAGCATATTGGCATTGTTGGAAGCGGCGGCAAAAAAGTTGGAGGGCACGATGTCCACGACAAACTGAAGCGGGCTGCGCTCCAGCAGTTCAGCGGCGGCTTCCTCCTGCCCCTCAATGTTTTCCTTATAGCTGGCGAAGAGTCCGTCGCGTGTTTCTTCCGGAAGTACCTTGCCCGGCTCAAAGACATTAACTACGGTGAGGCCGATGGTGATGGCAAACACGGTGGTGACCATGTAGATGCCGATGGTCTTGCCCCCCATCCTGGAGAGTTTGGTGAGGTCGTTCAGGTTGGTGATACCGACAATCAGGGAGGCGATCACCAGCGGAATGGCCACCAGTTGCAGCATCCGGATAAATACCGTGCCGACGGGTTCGATGAAGTTGGTGGTGAAGTCGTGAAGGCCGGCGAGTATGGCGATGATACCGAAAATCAATCCGGCGATGAGGCCGATCAGGATTTGCCAGTGGAGGGTTTTGTACCAGGGCATAGACCGAATAATAAAGTGAGTGAATGAGTCCCGGACCACGGCGAACCGAAGTCCGGCAAGCGAAGCCATTTCCGGGGACAACCGGCTGCCGATCTGTAACCGGCTGGTTGTGCCGCCCGGCAAGCCGGTGTGTCAACAGCCGAAAACAGGTCGCGGTATGGATCAGTAAAGCATGTAAGCGATGAGTGCCGCTATGCCGGTGGCCAGGAAATTGACTCCGTTGTTATCGGGGACCAGCCGCTTGAGCGGTTTGATCACCGGGTAGTTACGCGTAAAAAGAATCAGCCGGTGCATGACTTTATGCACCTGGAAAATCGCTCCAAGATAGGAATCCGCGATACAACCTGAAAATGCTGAAATCATGATGACGGCCGCAGCCCGGAAGTCGAGGGTCCATCCTGCCAGCATGAAAAGCAGGGCCATGATGAAGGCTGCGGCAAGTCCGGCCAGTGTGCCCGGAACAGAGACCGCACCATCGGTGCCGGACCGTACCTTCCGGAAAGTGGTGATGAGGCGGGCGTGTGCGGAGAGGCGTTCGCCGCTGGCGGAAGCCCAGGTATCGGAGGCGGCCGCGGAGATGGAAGCGGCTGCGGCCACCAGCATCCAGTTGCTGCCCAGCAGTGCCCAGAGCACCAGCAGCAGCAAAAACCAGAACAGGTTGGCCCACACCTGGACCCCCTTCCGGCGTTCACTCACTTTCTGTGCCCGATTATCGCCTTTTTTGTCCAGCCACCTGGCCAGCAGATAACTGCTGAAGAAAAAAAACAGCAGCAAAACGGCGCCTGTAGCGTGTCCCAGTCCCATTGCCAGGGTGCCGGCGGCAAGTGCGGCGGCGGCGCCATCGATTGAAAGGCTGTTATTGAGGAGGGTAAATGCCACCGCGGCGAGACTCAGCACCAGGGCCGCAATTATCCAGATGCGCTGTGTCGGATCGGAAAACAGCACAAAAATGACAATAAGAACAAAACCGGACAGATAGTTGAGCAGGCGATCGGCCAATGTCAGGAAGAGCTGGAGGTTGTCTCGGATCCGGAGTCGGTTCCGGCAGCGTCCTTGCCGGTTTCTTGCGCTTCAAGAGACGGATCCGTGCGGAAAACCGATACCGCGACCACTACAAATCCGGCCAGAACCATAATCGGCGACAGATACAGCGAGATAAATCCGAATTGTTTCCCCTCCAGGTACATCAGGGCAAATCCTCCCAGAACGAGTACGATGCCGAGAACCAGCAGCTTGTAGTTGTATGCCGTCAGCAGCATGGGCTGTGACGGTTCCTTTTTTCTTCTGCGGGATCGTTGCTTTCGCCTGGGTTTACTCATGTGTACCGAATTCCTTGGATCACCGGTACGGGTACCGGTCGCATCCGGGTGCAGGGTTTGAGATAGTAGTTATCAAACGAAAAAAGATACCCTGTATTGGCCTGTTTCGCAACTGTCCGGGCCCGGATCTCGGGCACTTCCGGCTTCTTTTGCTGAAAACCCTGTTCCATCCTGTTAAATGCGGACAATTAGCTGTAATTTTGGCTACCGGCACATGCCTCTTACGGACAGGACATGAGTCAGCGTCACATACATTCAGGCACAACACGTACCCACATCCCGAGAAAATGCCCCGACCCGCCACAACCATCGCCATGATTCAGACGCCTTGCGGCGCCGATATCCCGGCCAATATCCGGAATACATTCGAAAAGATCCGGGATGCCGCTGCCGGCGGATCGCAGATAATCATACTTCAGGAGCTGTTCGCGTGGCCCTACTTCTGCCGTGAAGTGGATGACCGATTTTTTGACTGGGCGGAACCGGTCCCGGGTCCGCTTACCTTTGAACTGGAAAAACTGGCGGAAGAGCTGGAAGTGGTGATCGTCGCGTCGCTGTTTGAGAAACGGGCCGCCGGACTCTATCACAACACCGCCGTGGTGATTGACGCCGACGGACGATATGCCGGCAAATACCGCAAAATGCATATCCCCGAGGATCCCGGATTCCACGAGAAATACTACTTCACCCCCGGCGACCTTGGCTATTCCGTATTTGAAACCCGTTATGGCAGGATCGGGGTGTTGATCTGCTGGGATCAGTGGTATCCGGAAGCGGCGCGCATAACGGCCATGATGGGAGCCGACCTGCTGGTCTATCCCACGGCGATCGCCTCCCTGCCCGAAGAAGCCGGGACGGTTTCCGACACCTATCGCGATGCCTGGCAAACCATTCAGCGGAGCCATGCGATTGCCAACGGATGTTATGTAGCTTCGGTGAACCGGGTGGGGACCGAAGGCTCGCTCTCCTTCTGGGGCCACTCCTTCTTGTGCGGCCCGTTTGGTGAGGTGATCGCTCAGGGTGGAGGTGAAGAGAAAATCGTTACCGGAGAGATGGCGCCATCCGCACTGGACCGACACCGCACGACCTGGCCGTTTTTCCGGGACCGCCGCACCGATACGTATCAGCCGGTCACTTCCCGATGGCTGGATGAAGATTCGTGACCGGTTCCGCTCCGGGGCTTTGCAGCCGGACGCCTTTGCATCCCATGAAATTGCCCCCCCCTGCCGGCCAGTCGGGGCGCGCGGCCTCCGGCAATCCCTCCTCTTCGTGTCGGATGAACAAGAAGCCGGTTAAAAGTCGGCGGTCAGGTTGAAATGCACCTTGCCGTTGTGCACCGGGTCGTCGGCCGACACGGCATAGGTAAACTGAACCAGGCCGACAGGCGTACGGTAGCGAAAACCGAGTCCGCCGGAATAGAGCCACCCGGAGCTTCCGCCCCCCTCTTCTCCCAGCATGGCCGGACGCTCATACCCCCCGGCCGCGGCAAACACAAACGCATGCGAATAGGGGTCCAGCAGGTAGCGATACTCCAGCTCGCCCCAGGCGTGCCTTGCCACATGGAACTGTTCCTCGTGATATCCGCGGATGGATTGTGTGCCGCCCAGGCGCAGAAGGTCGGTTTCGGTATATTCCGGCGACTCTACGGTGGCGCCATTCAGGCTTAGGACCGCCACCTGGCGTGGCAGCGGATTGAAATAGGTTTTGAGTGTGCTGCTCACACGCTGCTGCACCATGGTCCCGCGGCTCTCCAGCTCTTCGGCCCGTGCATCGGTAACTCTTCGAAAGCCTGTTGCAAGTCGCAGGGAGAAGAGGATACCACGGGAAGGATTCAGCCGGCTGTCGGTGTTGTCGAACAGGAAACCGGCTCCTGCCGAGCGGGTAACCCCGTCGAGAACACGAACCGGCAGGGCGGGATGATCATTGGCCGACACGCCCTCATACCCCAGGTTCAGCGATACACGTCGAGCCGGGGTCCAGTCGTAAAAACCCTCCAGCTGCCAGTTGCGGACCTGATAGCTGGTGTCCTGCTGCATAAAATGGAATTGCATATCGCCTCCCAGCGGCATGCCGCCGATCCACTGTCGGCCGTAGCCTGTCCGCAGGCGGGTTACCATGCTTTCGAGCCGTTCAAAAGAGATATTCATCGTGCTGCCGGCCCAGCCCACATTGCGGATGAGCAATGCACCGCGGCCGATCACGCTGTACCCGTCGGCTCTGCCCGGGGCATAGCCGAACATCAGATCGAAGTTGTTGGCGCGCCGTTCGTCCACTTCATAGTAGACATAGGGCTCGCCGTCCCGCATCCGCACATCCCCCTCACTCACATCATGGAAGAAATCGGTATTCTCGAGGTTGCGGCGGCCTTCACGAATCAGACCGGGCGTGATGAGATCTCCCTGCCGGATGCCGGAGGCCACCTCCACATAACCCGGATCGTGCTGTTGCAGTCCGTCGGTGAAAACGCCGGCGGCATGAAACCGCTCACCGGGAATGATGGCCGCGTGGAGATATACTTCGCACTGCTCCGGGACCGGCTCAAAGGAGGCCACTTCGATTCCCGCCATCACATACCCCTGCGCTTCGTAATGGTGGATGATTCTGCGGAATTCGGCCTCCAGGGCTGCGGCGTCGTACGGATCCCCTTCGCCGTAAAATCGGGTGAAGCCCCCCGGCTCCTCCCACTCGTCAGGATCATCCTGCCACTGAAATGAATGTGAACGCACTGTGCTGCCGGACGAGTGATTCTCGATTACGCGGAACCGAAGCTCGCCCAGGGTGAAACGGCATCCCGGACGAGTATGAATGGCTATTTCCGGTGAACCCGTATCTTCATCCCTGAGCCGGACGCTGTCGATTTCAGCTGAAAAAAAGCCGCCGGACGCGTAGTAATGCGCCATCAGCTCCGCTGCCGCCTGTTCCAGTAATTGAACTTCGCTCTCTGTAGTCCGCAATAGTTGCTGTGCAGCTTCCCCGCGTGTTGCCTGCCGTGTGTGAAGCAGTTGCAGCGAATCCCGCAGCGCGTAAGGCGGGGTGGCTTCCACTCCGTCTTCAAAGAGGATCACCCGGAGTGCTCCCGATTCCCTGTCGGGGGATGTATCAGCTGTTGCCCCGGAAAGTGGAGCTGCCGCCAAAAGTGACAGCAATATGAACAGGGACGATACCGACAAGGCTGCCGACAATAGCGACCGGACTGCTACGGCCGTTATGCGACTGGCGTCACGTGCCGGTTTCTGCAACGGAAAATGGGCGAGCTGCCTCGGCATACGTCGGTTTTGGGTGGCATATCAGCGGAGGATATCCCTGACAAAACCCGGCAGCGCAAATGCTCCGCGATGGATATCCCGGTTATAATAACGTAACGAAGATCCCATTCGGATGGTGCCCTCTTCCACCCGTTTCATCACTTCCGGATCGTGCGGATGAATGCCCTGCGAGGCAAAGGCCAGCGACCACATACCGGCCGGATAGAGCGGAATAAAAGCAAGATACATCTCCGATACCCGAAACGTGGCGTCCAGTGCCGAAAAGAGATTGCGTATGGCGGGATGGTAGGACGCGACCCACGGGCTTTCGGTCTGGGCGGTAAGCACTCCGTTTTCGGTCAGCGCGTTATGGCAACTCTTGTAAAAATCATTGCTGAACAGCTCGACTGCCGGTCCCACGGGGTCGGACCCGTCAATGATAATCACATCATACGGATCTTTGACCTCTTTGACGAACCGGATCCCGTCGTCGTAATGAACGTGCAGCCTGGGGTTGTCGAACGCGCCGACACCGGGCAGAAATTCCTTGGCGGCTCTGACCACCGCCTCGTCGATCTCGACCATATCCACCCGCTCAACCGAGGGATGCTTCAATACCTCCCGGGCGGTTCCACCGTCTCCGCCACCGATAATGAGAACCCGGCGCGGGTCGGGGTGGGCGAACATCCCCACATGGGAAATCATCTCGTGATAGACAAATTCGTCCTTTTCTGAAAGCATGACCATTCCGTCGATGGTCATCATGTTTCCCCAGGTGTCGGTTTCAAACACCTCAACCAGCTGAAACGGCGTTTTTTCGGAGAACAGTTTCTTTTTGATGCCGACGGTGAGGCCGGTTCGCTCGTTGTAATACTCGTTGAATTGCATCGGCTAACAGTCCGGTTTCAGGTGGCAGTTATTCATACCAAAGTACGGCACCGGCAAAAACAGCACCGCACTCACTGACGGTATGTTCCACACCAAGCGACTTGATCTCTTTGAGGGAACGGTTTCGGTAGGCGAACGCGTCTTCGGCCATCTGCCGTACCTTTGCCTCGACAACAGTGAGCGGGGCGCGCGCTTCGTACTCCATAATCACACCGGGCAGTGCGGGATCTTCCGGCAGAGCCACGGCAATGGCGGCCGAGATAATTTCACCGGGCTGGTCGGAGTCGATATGGGCATAGGCGACGGGAATGAGTCCGCCGGGAGGCAATGCGATCTTTTCACGCTCCACGGCGCCGGGCGGTACGATGCTGCTCATCCTCATCAGGTTGGTATCTCCGACACCGGCATTCAGCAATGCCTGGTCAAACGCATTAAGCAGCATACGGCCTTCGCCGGCCCCCTTTACCAGCGAGAAAATATTCGGGGTTGAAACCATCTCCATCAATACATGTCTCCTTCTGTTAATTGCCGAATTTAGCGGCGTTTTCGGGCTTGAATAGCAGTTTTTGTCCTTCGGCAACCTTGAACATCCCCCGTTTCATCTCCATGGCAGAAGTATTTTTGGAGTCAAAACACGTTTTCAGATGCTCCTGAATAATCCAGGGGTCGATGGTGTCGCCGCAGGTAAAAATATCTACGGCAGCATAGGAATACTCGGGCCAGGTATGTATCGCCACGTGCGATTCGGCGATAACTACCATTCCGCTGACACCATGCGGGCTGAATTTATGAAATTTGTGCGATATAATGGAGGCACCGGATGCACGCGTACCTTCAAGAAGGATCGCTTCGATCTGTGAGACGTCATTCAATACATGCTCGTCGCACTCGTAAAATTCCACCAGTATTTGTCTGCCTAATGCTTCCATTTCTTCCCGTCCTTGCCTGTGGTCAAAAAATCGTTGTTGCCTCTGTAACCGTTCGAATAAAAAAAAAGCAAGCCCCTTTACATTACGACAGGTTTATTCACCCAACATGAATGCAAAAAAGCCGCCTGGAAACTTCAATTTCAATGATTGCGCTCCTTTTTTTCAGAGAAAACAAAGTTAAAAAAAATTCTGGAAAATTTATCAGTGTGCAAAAGAAATATCTGCGGATTGTGGACAGCTTATTTTGGAGTCTTGTTAGAATTTTTAATAATATAAGTGAGTTGTCCGACAATAACTTGCTCACAACCGACCGGTGATAATATGAACAAGTTACAAACGCAAACAGAAGAACTGCTGCGGGAAACAGGAGTCAGGATCAACGGATCGCGATCGTTTGATATCCAGGTACATAACGATGCACTGTACAAGCGTGTTTTCTCCGAGGGTTCGCTGGGGCTTGGAGAGGCCTATATGGACGAATGGTGGGAATGCGAAGATCTGGAAGAATTTTTCTATCGCCTGTTGTCGCAAGAGCTGGACCGCAAGCTGCACCCTGTGAGGCTTGCCGGTACCTGGGCGCGGGCCAAGTTGCTCAACCTGCAGTCTCCCGCCCGCGCATTTGCCATTGGAGAGCACCACTACGATATCGGGGATAACCTCTACGAAGCCATGCTGGACAAACGCATGATCTACAGCTGCGGCTACTGGAAGCAGACGCGCTCGCTGAACAAGGCACAGGAGCAGAAACTGGATTTGATTTTCCGGAAACTGGGACTCCGGAAGGGAATGCGGGTGCTGGATATCGGCTGCGGTTGGGGCGGTTCGCTTCAATATGCCGCAGAGAAGTACGGGGTTGAGGGCGTGGGAATCACCGTTTCCAGGAACCAGGCCGAAAAAGCTCGGGAGATGTGTCGGGACTATCCCGTCGAAATTCGTCTTCAGGACTATCGTGAGCTCGACGAAACGTTCGACCGCATCTGGTCGATCGGCATGATCGAACATGTCGGTGTCAAGAACTATCGGCGGTTCATGCAGGTGGCGCGGGAATGCCTGAAGTCCGACGGACTGTTTTTGCTGCATACTATCGGCGGGAACCGTTCCGTCCATAAAACCGATCCCTGGATCGGCAAATACATCTTTCCCAACTCCATGATCCCGTCCGTTCGCCAGCTCGGGCTGGCCTGGGAGGATCTTTTTGTGATGGAGGACTGGCACAATTTCGGCGTTCACTATCAGAAGACCCTGCAGCACTGGTACCGGAATGTCCGCCGCCATCAGGATCGCCTTCTGGAGAAATACGGTGATCGGTTCTTCCGAATGTGGCGCTATTATCTGCAGAGTTGCGCGGGGGCTTTCAAGGCCCGGAAACTCAATGTATGGCAGATCGTGCTCTCACCGAGCGGAATTCCCGGCGGGTATGAACGGCCGGAATAACCCGGGCCGCTCCCAGATCCCCATCATCAGAATCAGAAACAGGGTACTGGAAGCCAGGCCCCAGATGACAACCGTTGCCAGGTTTTGCCAGAACATGTTGTCACCCATCAGCACAAGCGGCAACAAACCCGCCAGTGTTGTAAAACTGGTGATGCATACCGGCCGCATTTTTTCCCGGTAGACATAGATCCAGCTTCGCAGTCCATGGATTCCGAGCTGTCGATATCTGTGCCGGCCGTGCATCAACAGAATGGCGTTATTCACCACCACACCCATCACCAGCAGGGCTCCCGCCACGGCACTGCGGTCGAACTGCAGGTCGAGAAACAGTGTCCCGGCCATAATTCCGATGCCTCCCAGGGGGATGGCAAGCAGTATAACGGCGGGATCGCGCCACCTTTCCAGCAGTGCGGATATAATCATCCAAACACTTAATATGGCCATCAGAAACACAAAAATCAGTTGCCGATCGGAGTCCTCTGCGGCAAACCAGTTGCGGGTGTCCCGTTCGATGGTCATTCCCGGAGGAACGGGTAGGCCCTCGATCACATCGTTTCTCACTGCATTTGCGAGGCGTGCCGTCCCCAAATAATCAAAAGAAACCACACGGGTGTACATCTGGTCCTCTCGCCGGATTTCGGGCAGGGCTCTCTCTCTTTGGAGAGCGGCGATTTCATCCACCGTAAACATGCGCCCATCCAACCGGCGCGGGACGTTCCGGAACTGCTCCTTGTAGGCGCGGTCATGCCGGTTGCTTGCAATCAGATACATCTGGCGGTTGTCGAATGTGACTCTTCCAAACGTTGAGAACTCCGGATTGATATCGATTTGCAGCATTTCAAGAACAGATCGCCGGGTCAGTCCGTGTTGAATCAGGCGATCGTCGTCGGGTGTCAGAACAAAATGATACTGGTCACCCATGATGTTTGAATGAGGGGAGGCGTTTATATTGACATCCGTGACCCTTGAATGACGTTGCAGCCGGCGGCGGATCTCCCTGGCCGTTTCATCCAGCTGTTCGTAGGAGTATCCTCTCAAGTTGATGGCGTTGCTCATTTGCTGTCCCCCTCCAAACCCCGTCCAGAAAGACTCTCCGTATCCGCTGACCGAGATGCCGACATTACCGGTTCGTGCTGCCAGAAACGCTGCGCGCCCGAACAAAATATACGGCTCCGGCTGCCTTTGATAGCCGTCCGGGAAATAGATCTGCAGCCGGGCACTGGACCCGAGTTCCGACACATGCGACTCATAGTAGTCCACCACATGCTCAAACGGCTCAACCAGCGACTCAAACTGGCGCATGATTTTGTCCAGCTCTTCGAAAGGCGAACCGACCGGCGCACGCATCCATATCGAGATGTGGTCATATTCCTGAAGACCGGCCCATCCCTCCCCAAAACGGCCCTGCTGACTGAAGCGATAAGAGAGTCCGCCGATATATGGATCGATACTTTCCCGGTTTTCGAAATAGGGTTTCGATATGGTTTGCCAGGGGCCGGTACTGCCGTCTTCATCGGGTTCCGGCTCCGAAACCAGATGCAGCGGAACACCGATCAATAGCAGTAGCGCGGGATAGAGCAGCCACCGCACGCGATGGCGCCACAGGAACATTCCGAGAAGTATCCGGCCGGTACGTCTACGCGGTTTATTTCTCCGGTATGTAAGGCCGGCATCGTATCCGGGTCCGTCTGAAATGCTCCCGGAAAGCGCATCGCCTGCATTGGGGTGCAGTTTGCCGGAAATGCTATTGGAAGGGATATCATGGGCAGCCTGATCGAACCTGTCTGATGTGTTTTTGAAAGGCTTGCTGCCGGCGGCGGGTGCCGGGATCCTGACCAGCCAGATCAGCGCGTAAGGAATCCAGCTCAACGATATCACCACCGAAGAGACCAGGGTGAGCGTAAGGGCCATGCCGAGCGGCATCAGAAACATACGGATCTCATCGAGGGCAAAAATGAGTGGGACAAAAATACCGACGGTGGTCAGCGTGCTTCCGATCACCGGGACCAGCACATGCGGCAGTCTGCGGCGGACATGGTCGATCCGTGCCCGGCGTGACAGCGGCAAGCCCGGATTCAGATGTTCGAACACCACTACCGCGTTGTCGATGATCATCCCGAGGGCGATGGTGAGTCCGGCCAGGGTAATCACATTGATGGTGTAGCCGAGGAATTGCAGCATAATCACTGCGAAAAGCAGGGAAAACAGGATACTTCCCAGAATGACCAACGGTGCCCGGACTTTCCGGATAAAAACCAGCAGAACCAGAAAAACACATATCAGGCTGATCATCGCCTGCCGTTCGAGCAAAGCAAGCTCCTTGCGCAGCTCCCTGGTGGCGTCCCGCTCGATTTGAATGTGGATCCCTGCCGGCAGGGCGGACTGGATTTCATCCATCCGGTCAATGACTGTTTCGGCAAGCTGCATTGCATCGGTGCCGGTTTCGCGCTCAAACCGGATGGTAAGCGCGGGGTTCCCGTTGATGCGCATACTGGACCGTTCGGGATAATCGCTGATCGTCACATTTGCGATATCCCCCACCCTCACCCTTCGCTCGATCCCGGACAACGGAATCGGCATGGAGCGGATATCATCGAGACTGTGCAGCCCGGGCGGCACCAGCATACTGTATCGGATACCGGAGGCATCGTGGAAACCGGCAGAGCGATGATTCAGCCGGTCGTTAATCTGGCGCATCACCATGGGAACCGAAATTCCGAGCCGTTCCACGGCTGCGATATCAAGTTCAATCAACAAGGTGGGATCGCGAACACCGCTCAGCTCGATACCGGCGATACCCGAAATCCCTGACAGCGGCAGTTTGATGGTGCGTTCCGCCAGCTCCAGCAGTTCATGGGGCTCACGTTCGCCGCTGATGGAATAGACCAGGAACGTCTGCAATTCTCTAAGCTCCTGCGGCACCCGGCGGCTGATCCGGGCAGGCCGAACGGCAGGCGGCAAATTGCTTTCCAGCACACGCAGGTATTCTTGCAATTCTACCATTCGGTATTCGACCGGTGCCTGTTTCTGGAAGTAAATGGTTACATGGGAGACCCCTTCGCGTGAGACGGATGTCACGCGCTCGACATCCCGCAGGCGCCGTACCTGCTGTTCCACCCGTCTGGAAATCTCCTGCTCCATTACCTCCGGTGAGGTACGGCTCCAGTAATAGGTTACGGTAATACTTGGCAGATTGATTCCCGGCGACATCTCCACAGGTATCCGATGCCATGCCACAACCCCGACCAGAATTACCATCAGGTAAAACATCGAAATCAGATATTTGCGCCGGAACAATTCGTTCATATGTCTGCACGTAAGATACCCGGCCGGGTACCGGGTTGGGAAGGTTCAGTCATTCGGCAAGGTGAGGGTGAGGCAATCAAGGTAACGACTGGGCTGATTCATGGAGTGTTTCATCCGGCGGGTTGGTGCTTTAATCAGAACCGGAAACGGGGGGTTATCCGCTGCAGGTGGCTTATTGCGAAATGCCGGTCGACGGCGACCGTATCACCGGGATGGATATCCGGGTGATCGATCACCACCCATTCCGATGTACCGGCTACCGGTTCGATGTAGATCCACTCGACGGTATGGTTATTAAGGCGGAAAAGCAGCGGCCGGCCGTCGCGCTCCAGCATTGCCGAACGGGGGATGCGAGCCCGACCCTGTACCGACCTGGTCAGAATCCGTCCGTCGACCGTCATGCCGGATCGCAGTTGCCGGTCGGTGTTGTCGAACAGGGCTACAATCTGTCCGGTCTTGCTCTCCGGGCTCACCACCGGAGAAACCGCCTCAACCACCCCTTCCGTGCGATATCCGAATCCGGTTTCCAGTTCCACCCGCATGCCTTCTTCCACCGTTGCAAGTTCGCTCTCCAGAAGGTCGAAGCGCACCCGTACCTGCGAATCATCCACCAACTGCCCCAGCTCGGTTCCGGCAGCGAGGTACTGGCCCCTGGAATCATTGCGCCGGGTGTGAATCTGGCCGTCGAACGGAGCAATGAGACTCGTATAACTCAGATCCAGTTCCGCACGTTGCAGCCGCACCCTGGCCTCGGAAAGGCCGTGCACATTCTGCAGGAAGCGGATCATTTCGTCGGGGAGCTGCTCCGTCCCGGAGTTCCTCAGCCGCTGTTCCCGTTCAATGTCATAATCGGAGGCGGCTTTATCGAGCGCGAACCGGGCCTGTTTTACCGCAAGCTGCCACTCATCGTCCTGCAGGGCCAGTATGGTATCCCCTGCTGTCACATGCCGCCCCTCCCGGATCAGGTGCCGGTCCACAAACCCGCCCAGGCGATTATAGAGCGTGACGGCGTTCAGCGGCTCCACCGTTCCCTGGGTTTCGACATAGTGATAAAGCGGCTTGTCATCGGCAAGGTCAAAAATCACCGTCGGCAAAACTTCCCTGCGCTCGTCTCCCCTGCTCTCGGCGTTGTTCTCGTCATTCTCTCCGGAGCAGGCCGCCATCCATACAGTAACCATCAGAAATACCGCTAAAAAGGCGATACGCCGGGATGTTTTTTTTGTGGATAAGGGGGTGATACCGCCGTTGTCTCGGGAATTGTCACTGCTGGTAGGTATGCTAAGTGGATCCATAGGGTTTCCGGATACTTGTTGAGGGATTCCAGTATTCAATGGCACCGGTGGCGCTTTGCGATGATATGGTTTGTGTTCCGATGTGAGGGTTTCACTGTTCTTCTACTCTGTAGCCTCCCTTTCTTTTCCCGACTCCATCCACCGAAACACCATTGGCACCAGGAAGAGGGTTAGCAGCGTGCTGGTCACCATTCCGCCCATTAATGCCAGGGCCAGCGACTGCCGGAATTCATAACCGTCACCGACAGGTATGATCATCGGCAGCAATCCGAGCAGTGTGGTCATGGTGGTCATAATAACAGGACGAAACCGGTGTCTGCCGGCCATGGTAACCGCCTCATCCAGTCGGCCGGTCTCTTCGAGGTATCGCCGCATGAAATCGACTTTGAGGATGGCGTCGTTGACGGCGATTCCCGTGAGCACCAGAATCCCCATAAACGAAAGGATATTGAGGCTGAGGCCGGTTGCCCATAGCAGCAGCAGTGAGCCGATCCATGCGAAAGGAACACCAAGCATGATAATAAGCGGGTATTTCAGGTTTTCGTACTGGATAGTGAGAATCATGTAGATGAGGATCACGCTGATTAGCAGCAATCGGGCCATATCGCGCAGCAACGACTCTATCTGGATCGCGGTGCCGGAGAGACTTACATCCAGGCCGGTCTCCAGCCGGAACGCTTCGACGATTTGCCGGAAGTCGTTTTGCACCCACCACCACTCGGCCAGGCCGATATTACCCAGATAACTGAGCACCGGAGTCTGGTTGATACGTTCAATCTGTTCGGGCTCGGTCACACGTTCGATACGTGCCAGCTCGGCAAGCCGGATGGATCGGCCCCGGCTGGGTATCCGGATATCGGTCGGGTCAAAATGGCCGACGCCCTGCTGATAGAGCCGGACATCGATATTTTCATCTTCGTGCAGCCACTCGGTGATCATAGTACCTCGCGCAGCCGACTCCAGAAAAGAGATGACCTCTATTTCGGTCATACTGTAACGAAGAAGCTGCTCCGGACGAAAATGCATTTGCCAGGTTTCCACCTCTTCCGCGTGTTGAAGATCGAATTGCCAGTCGGGGTTGCGTTCCGACATCCTGGCTCGTAACAGTTCCATACCTTCGGCGCCATCATTGCGATCCACACCGGTAATATGGACGATGACCGGCGCCGCCTGACGCCCCAGAAAGTTTTCAAAAAGCGGCAGGGCATCCAGCGGTTCGAAGCGCCATTGAGGATGCTGTTGTTGCAGTAAACGGATGTGATCACGGATTTGGCCGGCCTGTTCCGGTGACTGTAACGGGATATCCAGAATAAAGCGATTCATGCCTTCTTCGGCCAGCCGGGTGATGTTGGTGTCGTCGGTATAGCCCCCGATGGTGAGCATCGGCCCGATGCCCTCAAAACCTCCGTTCTGTGCGGCTCCACCCCGACCGGAAGCGCCGGTTGGGCCGGCTTCCTCCCTCACACCGATCCCTGCGGAGTTCTGGTTATGGTACAGGGATGTGGTGATGGCTCTTGCAGCTTCCTGTGTCGTTCGAAGCGCGGTATTTCCGGGAAGGACGACACGGTAGCGAAGCCGCTGCTCTTCCCCTTGGGGAATGAGTTCTTTCGGGATGAAAAGAAACGAGAGCACGGCAAGCAGCAAGGCCGTCATGAATAGAGAGATGACCAGGAGCGGCCGGCGCAGGCTGAAAGCCAATAACTGCTCGTACCGTTTCAATGCATGCTCCATACCCCGGGTAAACATGGTGCCGCTTTCCGGTGCGTCGGGGTCGGATTTCGCTGCGGCGGGATCGGATTCGGTGGAGCCCTCCCTTTTCGTTCGGCGTTTGCGAAACTGGAGAACCAGTACCGGAATAATGAGCAATGCCACAAGCAGAGACGAGAGCAATGCGATGGAGAGCGTAAGTGCCTGATCCCGGAAGAAGGCGCCCTCAAAACCGCCAAGAAAAACCAGGGGCAGAAAAACCGATATGGTGGTCAGGGTGGATGCCGTGATAGCGAGAGCAATCTCTCTGGTACCCTTTCCGGCCGCTTCGAACAGGGGCAGGCCGGCTTTTCGGTGGCGGTTGATGTTTTCAAGCACCACTATGGCATTGTCAACCAGCAAACCAATACCGAGAGTGAGTCCGCTCAGGGAGATAATATTCAGCTGAATGCCAAAAAGATACATCACGAAGAAAGTCAGCATAATACTGACCGGGATCGCGACACCAATTGTGAGGGGGCTTCGCGGGTCGTTCAAAAAGAAAAAAAGTACAAAAAAGGCGAGCACACCACCAATTAACAAGGTTTGAAGCAGGTTGTCGATGGACTTCTCGATAAAGGTGGCGTTTTCGGTGAGTACTTCCAGGGAAATTCCGGGGAATTGCTGCCGCAGTTCTTCCAGTACCGGCACCATTTGATGATAGACCTGCACCAGGTTGCTGTCGAAATCTTTTTTTACCAGTACAGAGAGAATGGGGCGTCCGTCGATCATGGAAAAGGAGACCGGGTCGCGCTCATCCATTTGCACATCGGCAACATCCTCAAGACGTAGTATGCGTTCTCCGCCGATTCTTTTAAGCGGCAGGCGCCGGAGCTGTTCAATCGAAGCGATACGACTTTCCACTTTTAGTGAATAGCGGTACCAGCCGTCGCGCAGTTCACCGGTTTGAGAAAACATATTTGCTTCGGTGATACGTGCCCGGATTTCGGCAACAGACAGACCGTACCGGTCGGCCAGGTGGGGATGATATCGAATATGCACTTCGGGGGTGACGGCGCCTACCACAACAGCCTGCGCAATACCGTCTTCCAGTTCGAGCCTTCGGGAAAGTACCCGGTCGGCCCACTGCTTAAGCTGGAGCCGTTCGTGATAACCGGGGTCGGGATTATCTTGCAAGCGAACCCCGAGTACAGCAACCGGTTCATCTCCCGGATCCGAGTAAACCAGCTGGGGGCGTTCGGCTTGCTGTGGCAGGCGAACCCGAACCCGATCGAGTGTTTCCCTGGCATTCAGAAATGCCAGATCCATATTGTGTCCCCATTCAAACTCCAACGAGACAAAGCCGATGCCCTGTCTGGCGAAGCTGCGCGTTCCTTTTAAGCCGGGAAGTGTTCCAAGGGCAGCTTCAAGCTCCTCATTGATCCGGGTTTCCACTTCGCTTGCTGAAGCTCCGGGCCATTCGGCACGCACCATCAGCGACGGCACATCCACATCCGGAAGCAGGTCCACCGACAGCTCCTGAAGCGCGATATATCCGAAGATAAACGTCGCAAGAACAAGCATCAGAGCGGTTATTGGGCGCTTAAGAAGCATTCCTGAGATAGTTGGTCTGCAATTTCAACGGGAAGTTCATACACAATGCAGCTTAAGCAAGATCCGGAACTTAAGCCCTTATTTCAATTATTTATGATTTGAGGTTATATAATAATTCATCACCCCCTGGTTTTTGTTATGTGGTCACGAAGCTCATAAACTCCAATTACGATTTCATCGGCTTCAAACGTATCAATGAAAAACAACCGGTTTCGGTCGCTGTCCACAGCGATGGGGTGGTATGGAATTGATACTTCGGTTATGTATTCATAGTCATTGGTCCTGTCATATATGGATAGGAAAAAAAACATTTTTGATAAATCATTGTCAGCCGCTCCCTGCTTTGTCAAATTGTAAAACCTGAACACCAGGTAGTCTTTAGTTATAAAAGGTGAATCCACAATACTTTTCTCCAATGCAACATTCATTCTTTGTTCCATACTATGTTCCATTCGCATAGGGGTATCACTCATTAAAAAATTGGGAGATTGGTAACCAAATCTGCCGACATACTCGTAGTCATTATCAACATCAAATATTTTAAAATACGGAATGATAATATGTGTAGTAATGATAGTACGACTGTACTTATCCAAAGCCATAAATGTATGCCTCATCATGTCATCTAACTCTTTTATATAGTATTGATCAATACGACCGTACTTTTTAAAGTATGTGAAGCTACTATCCATTTTTACGAAGGTTGATATATCTTTCATATCCATGTTAAACCATCCCGGTTGTTCCATGGATATATAATAGTAGTTATCAAGATGATAGATATAATTACCCCTCTTCCAGATCCGACCTAATGTCACTGGCTCATACGTGTTTATCAGTTCGCCATGGCGAGAAAATGTTTTGACAAGTTGATTCTGATGATCATATACCAGGATATTACACTCCAAGTCCATTCCTATATTCGATGTCGCCAGCAACTCTTCTGGTCCACGTCCCTCTACGCCAAAGCTCGATATGAGCTCTCCCTCCATGTCGACGACGAGTATTTTTTGACTGCCACGATTGACCAGCAAAAGCAACTCATGTTTACTGCAATACAACGAATTATAGCTAATCTCTCCAAGAATTTGAGTAACATCCTCACTCAGTACGATCGCATGCACCTTATCGGCGATGTCATCAAGTGTTCCGCCTGTATCAATTACTTGTTCTTTTGAACAACTAATAGCTATAATTACAGTAAATATAACAGCGATTTTTTTCATATCGAAAAGCCAGTTAGATCTTTAAAGCGACCTAAAAATATAGGTCGCTTTAAAGATACATTAATATAGTTCATGCTTCTTGAACTCAAGGTTGATCTGCTTCATGAACTGGACCACCAGGGCCTCCAGGCAATGGACTGGATTCACAAATGATGCATCGATTACCTTCACCAGCACAATCTTGACCTGGAATCCAATCCTTTGTAGTAGTACTTTCACAAGCATAAGCATCATTTGCACTTATATGAATTCCACCAAAGACCAGCATCATTGAAAAACACATAATCTGTATACTTCTCTTCATCGTTTTCATAACACTTCTCTTTTTGTTATTATTTATTTTTCATAACAATCCGACATTCATCAAGATTGTTGTTTAGAGTATAGTATCATAAACTACAAACATGTGTGAATAAATACGTGAATTATCCCCCCCATTTTTATTATGATAAATGGATGGATATATCCCATAATATCTGAAAAAAGCCTTTGAAAAGGTACTCCTGTTACTGTAACCAACATATACAGCCAGAATCATTGTATTTACCACCCCTTTGTCTATTAATTTTTTTGCCATCTCCATGCGTAGTTTGGTAATATAAAACTTTGCTGTTACGCCAACGTCTGCATGAAATCTTTCACTCGTTTTTTTTCCAAATCCAGCTTTTTTCGTCAACCAGGCTATTGTCAACTCTTCTGAATTTAAATGAGTGTGGATAAGGTCGATCCACTCCACCACATCATACCGGTATTTTCTGTTCTTTTCTCCATACTTCTTGATGACATAACGTTTTATCCTCTCCACTTCTGAATTGCTATAATGTACCATAAAGCCAGTTTTGCAAGTTTTACGTTCGAACAGTATGTGTCAATCTGCCTGTATATCGCTCACTCCGGGAGAAATATGATTTGGGCGACACCAACAGGCGCTCTCCTGACCGGTTATCCACAATACAGATAGCAGCATTGTTGTTGGCAGCAAAGTGAATGAATAGCAACACGGTAAAGCAGTGCTTTTCATCAAAGTCATCCAGGTCCCCAAGCCGGAAGAACTCCTGTAATGTGCAGGAAATCTCCTGCCAATGGATAAAGCCGGCCTTTACAAGTAATAAAATGGCATTAAAGCAGAACAGTTTTAGTAACAATATCTCTTATTGTGGCATTATACAGGACGTTTCGGCGCATTTCTATGCTAGGTAGAGACCCTCACCGGCAATTCCTTACATTAGTAATTCTTAATAGTTCAATTTCTCTCTCAACCTTTCGATTTCCCCGGTATCGCGAATTCCAGTACGCCTCATGCCGTCATAAGCATGCTCAGGAGTCCGGTCACACCTGTTCAGAATTCTGTCACTGTTGTCTCATTGCCGGGGTGTCAGGCTTTTAATCAGCGACAGCGCTTGCAAATACTATTCTCTCCGAATTCCTGAAAACCCGGCCGCTTCATTCGTGCTACCGGATTCTCCTGCCATTTCGGGTTTTTCCGGGTTGCGATCCTGCCGGCAAATCCACCCGGGCACTTTGGTCACGGTTCGGGTCAGGCGGTCAATTTCTTGACGGTCATAAGAAGGATGGCCTCCGGTGACTCTTTGCTGAACCCCTTGATCGCCTTGTCGGCATCGAGAAGTGTTTCAAATACATGCGGGCAGGATGCCAGCGAATAGTGACGTCCGGCCTGGGCCAGCTTTTTGTAATAGAAGGTGCTGTTGATGCCGGTGTGATCCCGAATCTGGTCGGGGGTCAGGCCTTTGCGGGAAAGCCGCTGTATATGCCAGATTTTGCCGAATGTCGTGTAGAGGAAGCCGATCATCTTGATCACCTCGCCGGCCGGTGAATCCGCTTTGCCGATCATCTGATGCGCCACAAACATGGCCTTCTCGGTGTTCCGCTCCATCAGGGCATCCGAGAAATCAAACATGGTGAATTCGCGCGACAGCCCCACAACCTGGCGCACATCCTCCACGGTAATCGCGCCCTGATCCGTTCTGTAGGTCGAGAGTTTTTCAATTTCGACCGTGAGTTGCTGCAGGTTGTTCCCGACGTGGTAGGCCAGCAGCTGTGTGGCGCTATCTTCAAAACCGAGCTGATGCTCGCTGCGCGCCCACTCCGTGATCCATTGCTGCAGCCGGTAGTCGGGGACCGGCTCGAACGTATGCACGGTTACCTTTTCGCTTTTCCTGAGCGCCTTGCCGATTTTTGTGGTTGCGGCCGGACGCTTGTCATTCACCAGCACCAGTGTGGTGGTGGGATTCGGCTGGTTGAGATAGGCCACCAGGTCATCGGGACTTCCCCCGCCGGTGGATAGCGACTCCTGTCCGGGTGCGTCCGGCGAATCCTCCTGCTCCGATTTGCCGGCTGAATCACGTGCGAACAGCTTCATAAAGTCGCGGACAATCACCACCCGTCGCTCGGCCATCATCGGATAGCTGCGACAAATACCGATCAGCTTGTCCAGGGTGAACTCCTCACCATAAAGGATATCGAGGTTGAAGTCGCGCGCCTCATCCGGCACAACCGACTCCGCCGCATCCTGCAGGCGGTCGAGGAAAAAACTCTCCTCGCCAAAAAAGCCGTAAACCGGTTTCAGTTCCGGTCCTTGCAACTCTTTCAGGAGGTTTTTATAGTGTTCCAGGCTGGATGGTTTCGCCATGACTGCTTTCGTTCGATAAAACGGTTAGAGGATACAGCGGCATAACGGTCAGGGGTACAACCGGCCCATCATTCTGGGAAACGGGATGGTCTCACGAACGTGTTTGAGTCCGCAGAGCCACGCCACCGTCCGCTCCAGGCCCAGCCCGAAACCGGAATGGGGAACCGATCCATACTTGCGCAAATCGAGGTACCAGCGAAACTGCTCTTCCGGCAGGTTGTGTTCACGGATCCGTTGCTTCAGGGTTTCCAGATCCTCCTCCCGCTGGCCGCCTCCGATGATTTCTCCATATCCTTCCGGCGCAAGCATATCCACACCCAGGGCGATGTTATCGTCCTCGGGGTCACGTTTCATATAGAAGGCCTTCACCTCGGCCGGGTATCCGTAGACCATGACCGGCGTCTGCTCGTCCATGGTGAGCAGTGTTTCATCGCTGCCGCCGAAATCTTCGCCCCACTTTTTCTCGAGTGCCGATTTCTTCCAGACCGGAATATTCCTGAGATCCTCTTCCACCTGCTCCAGCCGGGCGTTAATTTCGCCCCGCCGCCGGTCGATCTGAAACTTCCGTCCTTTTTTTGCCTGACCAAATTCCGCGTCCAGGTCCGTTCGTTCCTGCTTGAGCGCTTCCGCCTCCGCGTGACGTTCTGAGGCCATGGTATCCAGTTTTTCCTGCATGGCGGGCGATTTCAGTCGTTCAACCGCCTCGCTATAGCTGATACGCGGAAACGGTTTCTGAATCCGCTCCAGCCTGGTGATATCCCGCTCGAGAACTTCCAGCTCGGCCCGGTTTTTCGCCAGCACTTCGGCAACGATGAACGAAATCATCTCCTCGGCCAGATCCATGTTCATCGGCAGATCGTAAAACGCCATCTCGGGCTCGATCATCCAGAATTCGGTGAGGTGACGGCGGGTTTTGCTTTTTTCGGCGCGAAAGGTGGGGCCGAAGGTGTAGATCTTGCCGTGTGCCATAGCCATCGCCTCCCCGTAAAGCTGGCCCGACTGGGTAAGGTAGGCTTTACGGTCGAAATAATCGGTCTCGAACAGGTTGGTCGTACCCTCGGCCGCGTTGCCCGTGAAAATGGGCGCGTCCATCTGAATGAAACCGCGTTCCTGGAAAAATCGGTGGATGGCGTAGATGATGGTGTTGCGCACGCGCATGGCCGCCCATTGCTTGCGGCTTCGCAGCCACAGGTGGCGATGCTCCATCAGAAATTCGATGCCGTGCTCTTTGGGGGTGATGGGGTATTCCTCTCCCCTGGAAACGGTTTTGAGTCCGGTTACATGGAGTTCGTACCCGCCGATGCTTCGCTCATCCGCCTGAACCATTCCGGTGATCTCAATCGCGCTTTCCTGCTGCAGATTTTGGGCTTCCTGCCATACCTCATCGGAAACGTCCTCCTGGGCCACAATGGTCTGGCAAAGTCCCGTTCCGTCCCGGACAATGATGAACACCAGCTTCTTGCTGGTTCGAATGTTGTACACCCACCCTTTGAGTGTGGCCTGGCGGCCGTCATATTCGGAAATATTAGTAATATATACCATGTATGTCGGTTTTGTTTGAACGGTTTGCAAACGGCTGTTATTCGCTACTCCTTTCCGGATTCCGAACCTGTTGCGAAGAAACCGGTTATGCGCCTGTTTCGGCCGTATTACCGGTACTCTGTCCTGGGATGCTTCGAACGCTCATCCGGGGATGGGGCTGCGCCGCTCGCAGCGCGGACTTCAGCCAGCTGCTCTGGCGCCCGGCATCAGGCACTACCGCCATCCTCAGGAACCATACGATTCCGGCATCAGGCAATACCGCCATCCTCAGGCATCAATATTGTTTCGGTCATCTGGTCTTCATCAAAAAACGTTGCACAAAGATCGCGAATTTGTCCGGAATCCGCACGATCAATTTCGGCTACAAGTTCATCCATTGTGATGTAGCGGTCATAAAATATCTCACTTTTCGCCAGGCGGGTCATCCGGCTGCTCATGCTCTCCTGGGCCAGAAGCATTTTGCCCTTAAGCTGCGATTTGGCCTCTTCCAGCTCTTTCTCGGGGATCGGCTGTTCCCGCAAGTTCCGGAGCTCGGTGAGTATCAGCTCTCTTATGTGGTCGACGTAGCCGCGGTCGGTGCCGGTGTAGATCCCGAACAGACCGCAGTCGCGAAACGCCTCCATGAACGACTGGATGTGGTAGCAGTACCCGTATTTTTCCCGGATGTTCTGATGGAGCCTGGAGCTCATGCCCGAACCGAGCACCGTATTGGCAAGCAGCAACTTGTAGCGGTCGGCATCCGTGGCCGAGAGCGCCCGCCTGCCCATCATGAAGTGGGTCTGTTCGATCGGGCGTTTCAGGACCGTGCTGCCGGCCTTGTACGGGGTGATCGGCTGGTCTCCGTTGCCCTGGAAATCCCGCTCCAGCGGCTGGAAGTATTTTTGAACGAGCGCCACCACCCGGTCGTGCTCGGCGTTGCCTGCAACAGCGATGATGACGTTGGAGGGGTGATACTGTTCGTGGAGGTAATCAAACAGGTCATTCTGGGCAAACTTGTTGACTGTAGATTCATACCCGATGATCGGCCTTCCGAGCGGATGGGGCTCGAACAGTTGCTTGTGGAACTCCTCGAAAATAAAGTCTTCCGGATTGTCCCGGTACATTTTCATCTCTTCGATGACCACTTTCTTCTCTTTCTCTATCTCCTCTTCCGGAAACCGGGAGTGCAGCACCATGTCGGTGAGCACGTCCAGGGCGGTATCCAGCTCGGTATCCAGACACCGGGCATAGTAGCAGGTCATTTCCGGCGAGGTGAACGCGTTCAGGTAGCCGCCGACCGCCTCCATGCTCTGTGCAATATCATACGCCGAGCGTCGCTCGGTGCCTTTGAACAGCATGTGTTCCAGAAAGTGGGTGATGCCGGCCGCCTCTTCTTTTTCGTGCCGACTTCCGGTTTTCACCCAGATACCGGCAGAGAGGCTGCGGACCGTTCGGATGGTTTCGGTGACAATGCGCAGGCCGTTGGGCAGTACGGTTTTTTGAACGCGGTCTGGTGTACTCATAAGGGTTTGTCAATTGATGTAATCAGAGTGGTATATAATAACCGGTGCCACGGAGGGATCAAAACACATGATCGCACTTTTGTATGATCGGTTTTGGGACTTCCGCTGTTTTCGGGATCTCCGGTGTTTCTTGCACTGCTGTTGTTTCTGAGACTTCCGGTGATTCCGAAAATAATTCCGGTTTCCGGGCTTCCACAGGTATTTGGACTTCCGCAGTTCCGGGACGTTCCTTGCTTTCGGGAACTATAGCGTTTCCCGGAATTCCGGTGTTTCCGTTCAGACTAAAAAAAAAGCGCCGTCAACAGTATGACGACGCTTTTTGAATGGCTGACTGAAAGCTTGTTGCAGCCGTCAGTTATCCTCTTTCGGGATAAGGGCTTTGCGGGAGAGGCGCAGTTTGCCGCCATCTTCCACTTTCAGCAACTTGACTTCTATCTGATCCCCTTCCGAAAGCACATCGGTCACCTTGTTGATGCGCTTGTGATCAATTTCGGAGATGTGAAGCAGTCCGTCGCGACCCGGCATAATCTCTACAAACGCACCGTATTCCTTAATAGAACGAACGGTTCCGGTGTAGATTTCGCCTTCTTCCAGGTTGCCGGTGATTCCCTTGATTTTCTGAACGGCCGCGTCAATTTTCTCTTTGCTGTCCGCAGAAATGGTGACAACACCCTTGTTGCCGACCTCTTCGATCATGACCTCTGCGCCGCTCTCACGCTGAATGGACTGGATCACCTTGCCGCCGGGGCCGATGATGCCGCCGATCTGGTCGGTGTCCACTTCGATTTTAACGAAAGACGGAGCGTACTGGGAGACCTCCTCACGGGGAACCGAAATGGATTCCGCCATGCGCTCGAGGATATGGAGCCGGCCTTCCCTGGCCTGCTGCAACGCCTCGACCATCACTTCGTAGGAGATGCCCTTAACCTTGATATCCATCTGGCAGGCGGTGATTCCGTCGGTAGTACCGGTCACTTTGAAGTCCATGTCACCCATGTGATCTTCTTCGCCCTGGATGTCGGAGAGCACGACATGCTTGTCGTCGCCGACAATCATGCCCATGGCAATACCCGCTACGGGCTTGGCCAGAGGCACACCGGCGTCCATCAGTGCCATGGAGCCGGAGCAAACCGAGGCCATGGAGGAAGAGCCGTTGGATTCGAGCACATCCGACACCACCCGAATGGTGTAGTCGAACTCTTCGGTTGACGGTACCAGGCGCTTGATCGCGCGCTCGGCAAGGTTACCATGACCGATTTCACGGCGGGAAACTCCGCGCATCATCTTCACTTCGCCGGTGCAATAGGGCGGGAAGTTGTAGTCGAGCATGAACCTTTTTGCGTCGTTGTAGAACAGCGTGTCGATCATCTGCTCATCCCGCTTGGTTCCGAGGGTCACCGATGCCAGCGCCTGGGTTTCCCCGCGGGTAAAGATGGCGGAACCGTGCGTACGCGGCAAATAGCCCACTTCGGTCCAGATCGGACGAATTTCGTCCGGCTTGCGGCCGTCGATGCGCTGTGATTCTTCGAGCAGCACCTTGCGCATGGACTCTTTCTGGATGGTGTTGCAGACATCGGAGATATCCTCTTCCTGCTCGGGGAACTCCTCGGCAAGCTGCTCCTTCACATCCGTCCGTACATCCTTGCAGGCCTGGCCGTACTCTTTTTTGCTCAGCTTCTGCCGGCTGATATCGATAAAGCGGTCACCTACCAGCTCGCGTACCTTGGATTCAAGTTCTTCGGTGATGGTCGGCTCGGGATCAGCCCATTTCTCCTTGCCAAGCTCTTCGCGCAGATCGATCTGGAACTGGCAGAGTTTTTTGATTGCTTCGTGCCCTTTGCGGATGGCCTCGACCATCTCCTCCTCGGAGCATTCGTCCATTTCGCCTTCCACCATAACCACGCTTTCCAGCGTTCCTCCAACCGTCATTTCAATATCGGCGGCCTTGAGTTCGGTTACGGTCGGGTTGATGACAAATTCGCCGTTGACCCGCGCCACGCGCACCTGCGCCATGGGTCCTTCGAACGGGATGTCCGAGATGGTCAGCGACAGGGATGCGGCAACCGCTCCGATTACATCGCCGTCGTTTTCACCGTCCGACGAAAAAACCTGGCAGATAACCTGGGTCTCATTCATGAATCCGTCCGGGAAAAGCGGGCGGATGGTCCGGTCGATCAACCGGGCGGATAAAATTTCTTTTTCGGAGGGGCGGCCCTCTCGTTTAATAAAACCACCGGGAAACTTTCCGCCGGCGGCAAACGTCTCCTTGAATTCAACGGTCAGTGGGAAAAATGGCTGGCCGGGGCGGGGCTCTCTGGCGGCGGTGGCGGTGGCCATCACTACCGTATCCCCGATGCGTACAAAGGAACTGCCGTTAGCCTGTTTGGCCAGACGTCCGGTATCGACGGACAGCTCTTTTCCTGGTGCGTATTCTATCGTTCTTAATTCAGCTTTCATAGGTTTACTGGTCTTCTATCTTCGTTTGCGTACAATACAACAGCCGGGGGGACGAGGTCCCATGATGTGCAAAAAAGCCCGAAAATCACGTACCCGGATATTGTTAATATGATGGGTTTTTTATACAAGAAAGGCACGAGAGTATCGTGCCTTTTTATTATTTACGGATACCCAGCTCTTTGATAAGTTTGCGGTATCCTTCAATATCCTTTTTCATGACATAGTTGAGAAGGCGGCGGCGCTTTCCGACCAGACGAAGCAACCCGAGGCGGGTTGAGTGATCTTTTTTATGTGTCCTGAGATGGTCGGTAAGCCTGTTGATGCGCTCTGTAAAAAGTGCAATCTGCGCTTCCGGCGCGCCGGTGTCATCCCCCGATTTGCCGAATTTCTTGAAAATATCCTTCTTTTCTTCTGTTGTAATATTCATGTAATCAATCTCCGCTTTAGATGTTATAATGCTAAAGTAGATGGGTATTTAAGTTAGCATTGCAATTTACGCTTTTCGATGCCTAAATCCAAACGACCCAGACCCGCACCGCTTCTCTGTTCGGCCGTCTTGCCCATGGCGGAGGAGTCGCTTTATCGCAGCATCAAGGTGGCCCGGCGCCCGATCTACTCCCTCTGCTTCATGGCGGTGGAGTAGTTTCATCCGGGCAGTTCCCTCAAAATGGCACGGCACATCTCCCTGTCATTTTTCAGTTGCTGCACAAGCGCTTCGGGGCCGCTGAACTTTTTTTCGCCCCGGATCCGGCGGATGAACCGGACACGCATTTTACTTCCGTAGACGGTCCGGTCAAAATCAAACAGATGCACTTCCGGCACAATACCGGGAGTGCCGTCAAATGTGGGGCGTTTCCCGATATTCATCATCCCGGAAAGCCACTGTCCGTCCAGTTCCGCTTCTACGCAATATACGCCATTGGCGGGCAACACCTTGCGAGGATCATCCCATTGCAGGTTGGCGGTGGGGAAGCCGATAGTCCTCCCCCTGCGGTCGCCACGGACGATGGTGCCGCTCATTTCGTATCGGCGCCCCAGCATTTCCGCGGCCGTATCCACATCCCCCTGATCCTCAAGGAGCCTGCGGATCACCGTACTGCTCACCGTCGTGTGTTTTACTTCCTGCGCGCTTTGGACATGAACGGAAAAACCAAGCTCTGCACCCAGTTTCTTCAGGGTTTGAATGGAGCCCTCCCGGTCGCGCCCGAAATGGTGATCATATCCGATCACAAACGTATCCACCCCGACACGCTTGTAAACATAGTCGCGGACAAACTGCTCCGACGACAGCATCGAGAAGTCCCTGGTAAATGGAATCACCACCATCTTGTCGATTCCGTACCGGCGCATGATTTCCGAGCGTTCCGGCAGTGTGGTAAGCAGCCGAACCCCGTCCGTTGACGGGTGGATGATATCTCTGGGATGGGGATCGAATGTGACCACAACAGCCGGCGCCTTTCTCTCCCGCGCCCGGCCGACCACATTCCGAATCAGTGCCTGATGACCAAGATGGACTCCGTCGAATGTGCCTACGGTAACCACATTCGATGGCTGCCTTTCATACGTATCGATGTAAACAGGTTGACTCATTGTATTTTCCAAATCACCGGGATGTTCACAAATGTTACACTAAAACAACAAAAGATTCAATTTCATGCCGCCGGGATACAGGTTTTGATCGTCTGAACCGGGTAACCTCCGAACCCGACGCAACCAGTCGTTTTCGGAAGCGATACCGGTCGTAACAGGAGGCGGCACCTCATGAATCCGGCCAAAATAGCGGGCATTTCCGCATCCGAACAGGACGGTGTGATTCATGATTGATCACGGAATCGTTCTCGCATTTCCTCTACCGAGATTGCGTGATCCACGGAATGCGGCCCGATGTCGGTACGGCGCAAATCCGCCAGGTGCGCACGCGAATCCAGGGCGAGACCGAGGTCATGCGCCAGGGTCCGCACATAGGTCCCCTTGCTGCAAAGTACATCCAGCCCCAGCACCCCAGCTTCCCAGGAGATGATGCGCGCCTCATGCACGGTGACCTCTCTCGGCTCCCGCTCCACCTCTTCGCCCTTTCTGGCATAGGTATACAGTCGCTTGCCGTCTTTCCAGAGTGCCGAGTACATGGGGGGAAGCTGTCGGATGGTACCCGTTAACCGGTCGGCGAGCACCTCGGCGATGCGATCGCTGCTGATATGCTCGAAGGGGGCATGGCCATCGGGTTGGGTGGCGGCGTCCTGGCTTGGCGTTGAGCTTCCAAAGGCCACCGTTGCGCGATACCGCTTGGGATAGTCCTGAAACCGCGAAATCGATTTGGTCGCCTTGCCGGCGCAGAGAATCAGCAAACCGGTTGCCAGGGGATCCAGTGTTCCAGCGTGACCGGTTTTTTTTGTGCGGATACGGCCTCTCACAAATTTGACGATATCAAAACTGCTCCATCCCGACGGTTTGTCCAGCAGAAAGATGGCCCCTTCCGAGTGATCCGAACCGGGGCTCGGCATGTTGTTGCGATCATAAACCGGAAACCGGGACGTCGGATCAGTTTGCATTTCCATCCGGAGAACGGGCTGTCAGGCTTTTCGGGCGGAGCTACCCGGCTTAGGGTCAGAGTCGGAGCTGTCGTCGCCGTCTCTGCGCGAGTCATCATCCCCGGAAGGAGCGGCTTTACGGTCCGATTCAATCTTCCGGAACAGGGAGTCGATTTTCTCCACGTAGTCGGCGGTATCATCCAGGTGAAAATGGAGTTCCGGAATTCTGCGCACCTGATGGCGGATACGTCCGGCCAGCTTTTTCCGGATTTCGACTGTTTTTTCCCGGATGAGTTCAAAATTCTGTTCCACATCCCCGTGCGTTGAGAGAATGCTCAGATAGACGTGGGCCTGCATCAGGTCGGGAGAAATCCGCACGTTGGTAACCGTCAGAATCGCGTCATGCTGATAGTCCAACTGAAGAATTTCACCGAGATCGGCCTTGAGCAGTGCTGCTACCCGTTCGGTTCGAATACTCATTCGCTTGTTTCGCTCTTGAGTTTGCGTTTGGTTTCCGTCACAACATAGGCTTCGATGACATCGCCCACCTTGATATCGTTGTAGTTCTTGATGCCCAGGCCACACTCAAATCCGCTGGCCACTTCCTTGACATCATCCTTGAACCGTTTGAGCGAGGTCAGTTCGCCTTCATAAATCACGATACCGTCACGGATCAGGCGGACATTGGAGTTCCGGTTGATTTTTCCGTCGGTAACCTTGCAGCCTGCGATGGTTCCGGCCTTGGGCACTCTGAAGGTATCCTTGACTTCGAGGGTGGCGGTGGTCTTTTCACTTAATTCGGGTGAAAGCAATCCTTCAAGGGCATCCCTGACGGCATCCACTGCGTCGTAGATGACGCTGAACAGGCGGATGTCGATCTCCTCGGTTTCAGCCAGTTTTCTGGCGTTAGCAGAGGGGCGCACCTGGAAGCCGATGATAATCGCATTGGAGGCCGACGCAAGCAGCACGTCCGATTCGGTGATAGCACCCACACCGGTGTGGATGATATTGACCTTGACCTCCTCGTTGGAAATTTTCTGAAGGGACCCGGCAAGCGCCTCGATGGATCCGTCGACATCGCCCTTGATAATGATGTTGAGCTCGGCCACTTCCCCGAGGGCGAGGCGGCGCGAGATATCGTCGAGGGTGACGTGTTTGACCTGACGCAGTGACTGTTCCCGCTTGATCTGCTGCCGCTGCTGGGCGATGTTCTTGGCGGTGCGATCGTCCTGGACCGAGACAATTTTGTCGCCGGCCTGCGGAATGCCGTCAAAACCGGTAAGCTGCGCCGGTTGGGCCGGTCCCACCTCTTCGAGCCGGTCTCCGAATTCGTTCTCCAGAGCCCGAACCTTGCCGGAGTAGGATCCCGCAACGAAGGGGTCGCCGACACGAAGGGTGCCACGCTGTATCAGGATATTGGCGACTACACCCTTGCCTCGGTCTATCTTGGCTTCGAGAATGATTCCGGAGGCCTTGCGATCCGGGTTGGCCTTGAGCTCCATCAGCTCCGCTTCAATAAGTACTTTATCCAGCAGTTCGTCGATTCCCTGCCCGGTGTGTGCGGAGACTTCGGCCACCTGTACATTTCCGCCCCACTCTTCCACCAGTACATTATGATCGGACAGCTGCTGCTTGATGCGGTCTGTGCTGGCTCCTTCCTTGTCGATCTTGTTGATAGCAACGACCAGAGGTACACCGCCGGCCTGGGCGTGGTTGATCGCCTCGATGGTCTGAGGCATTACGGCATCGTCTGCCGCCACTACCAGAATTACCATGTCTGTGACCTGCGCTCCCCGTGCCCGCATCGCGGTAAAGGCCTCATGGCCGGGGGTATCCAGAAATGTGATATTTCGCTTGTCGGGCAGGTTCACCTCATAGGCACCGATGTGCTGGGTGATACCGCCGGCTTCACCGGCCGTAACTTTTGCCTTCCGGATGTAATCAAGCAGGGAGGTTTTTCCGTGGTCGACATGTCCCATGACGGTAACAACCGGTGAACGCGCCTTGAGATCGGCCGGATCATCCTCTTCATCCTCATCAATATCTTCATCCAGCTCCTGTGCATCCACGAATACCACCTCGCGGTCGTACTCTTCGGCCAGCAGCTCGATTGTACTGGCTTCAAGGCGCTGGTTGATCGAGACTACCATCCCGAGGTTCATGCAATGCATGATGATTTCGTTAGGTGAAACGCCCAGCAAGTCGGCAAGATCGCTGACGGTGATAAACTCGGTCACCTCCAGAACGCGCATCTCCTGTTCCTGCCGTTCCGACTGCATCATTTCCCGCTCGGCGGCCATCTCTTCGCGTTTCTGCTTACGGCGCTTCTGACGTTTCCTGCCCGCGGATCCGCCGGTGCTGAGCATGGCCATCGTCTCCTTCATCTTGGACTCGACGTCCGATTCGTCCACTTTCGGAGCTTTACGTGACTTGATCCGCTTTTTCTTCTTCTTGGGCTTATCGGTTTCCGTTTCAGGCTTGATCTCGGGCTTGTCGCCTTTGACCTTTTTGGCGGCTACCTTCTTCTTCCTTGGCTTGTCTTCGTCCTCAAGTGCGGGGCTTGCCGCATCGGTAGTATCCTCCGCTTTCCCTTTCTTGCCTTTTTTCCTCTTTTTGCGGCCTCCGATATCCGAAGGGTCAGCAATCTGGATTTTTCCGAGCACCCTTGTCCCGGCAAGCTTCTCTTTGCGGCCCCTGATGATTTCCGGAGCTGCTTCCGGTTCATCATCGGCATCATCCGCATCAAGATCAGGTATCTCTTCGGTTTCTTCATCCGCATCGGCGACTTCTCCGGGATCGGGCTCTTTTGCCGAGTCGTCTGCAACGGTATCCTGTGCAGGGGAAGTTTCTTCGGGTACTTCAGATTCCGCCTGATCCGGCACCGACTCCTCCGTTTCGGCCTCGGCATCATCGGGAGCATCCTCTGCCGCCGGCTCTTGCTCTTCGGCAGCGGCCGGTTCAGCCTCCTTTTCCTGTGCGGTCTCTTCCGGCTGGAGTTCGTCGGCAACGGTACTGTCGGGCGCGGCCTTGCCGTCCTCATCCCCGGACTTCTCAATCGGCTGGAGAGGAAGCTCTTCGTCTTTTCCTTTTTTCTCGTCTATCGGTTGGAGGTCATCGAGCGGCTCCAGAAAACTGTCGAGGGTAACCGACTCGTTTCTGCCGGTACGAAATGTACTCCGACGCTCTTCGTATTCCTCACGGGCACGGATGTGATCCCTGCTTTTGGCCTTGTCTTCACCGTAAACCGACTCCAGGGTGGCATACATTTCGGGCGTAATCTTGACGTTCGGCTTGTTGTCTATGCCAAAGCCGTTTTCGTTCAGGGAGTCCACGATAGATTGCGTGGAAACGTTGAACTCGGATGCCACCTTGAATAAACGTTTCGGTTTAGCAGTTCCTGTCATATAAAGCGATTCTGTTCAGTTTTTAAAAAAAAGCCGGGGCCGGTTATACTTCATCTTCTTCAAATTCAAGCTCGATCGTCCGGATGATCTGTTTTGCATCTTTCAGTTCGAGCCGGCCCTCGGTTCGGCGCTCCAGTTCCTCGGGACTCAGTTCCAGCACTGCGCGGGCGGTATCGCAGCCGATATCGAACAAGAGCTGCACCACTTCATCGCCGAAGTCGTCGGCAAATTCAAAGATATCGATATCGTCTTCATCCTCGACTTCACGGTATACATCGATCTCGTAGCCGGTCAGCTGTGTTGCCAGCCGGATATTGACCCCGCCTTTTCCGATCGCCTTGGAGACCTGATCGGCGGGTACCACGACCTTGGCCCGCTGGTTTTTCGCATCGAGGTCAACCGACTGCACATGGGCGGGCTGCAGAGCGCGCTTGATAAAGGTATGGATATCGTCCGTGTAGTTGATTACATCGATATTCTCATTGCAAAGTTCACGGACAATCGAGTGAATACGGATACCCTTCATGCCGACACAGGCACCGACCGGGTCAACACGTTCGTCGTGTGAAACCACCGCCACCTTGGAACGGTCGCCGGGTTCCCTGACGGTCTTGATAATTTCAATCACACCGTCAAAAACTTCAGGAATCTCGTTCTCGAAAAGGCGCTCCAGAAAAAGCGGCGAGGTGCGCGAGATGATCACGGCCGGATTGCCTTCCTGCCGTTTTACTTCCACGACAACGGCCCGGATGGTATCCCCTTTCCGGTAGCGATCTTTATAGATCTGCTGGTTTTTGGGCAGCACCAGTTCCACACCGTTATGATTGACCAGGATATCGCGGTTTCTCACCTGATAGACATCCCCCAGAACGATTTCTCCGATTCTGTCGCTGTAGTCCTCAAAAATGTTATCCTTCTCGATTTCCCGGATTCGCTGGGCCAGGGTTTGACGGGCCATCATGACCGAACGCCTGCCGAAGTCCTCTATCTTGATTTCCTGGGCGAACTCATCGTACAATTCCAGATCCGGATCCAGTTTCTTCGCCTCCGAAATACCGATCTCATTGACGGGATCGCTCAGCTCCTCGTCGGGAACCACTTCACGGATATGCATCATCTGGATCTCTCCCCGATCCGGGTTCAAAATCACCGAAAAAGCGTCATCCGACTCGTACTTCTTCCGGATCATGGATCGGAAAACGTCTTCCAGTATGGATAGAAGCAGATCCCTGTCGATGCCCTTGTCTTTTGCAATTTCGGCAAAAGAGTGAATAATCTGTTTTGAAATATCCGTTTGCATGTAAAATGTATCGAAAATGCCGTTAACGTTATTTGAAAGAGACCTTTATCCGGGTCTCTTCAATCGCTCCAAAAGGGATTTCCACTGGAGTTTTATTCTCGGTTTCCAGAGTAATGACCTCCGGCTTCGCGTCTGTGATTTTGCCTTCCACACGAATCCGTTCGCCGTCTTTTTCAAAAACCACAGAAGCGTTACGTCCTTTGTTATTTATATATTGCCTGAAGTCTTTAAGCGGCCGGTCAACCCCGGGCGATGAGACATTCAGCGTGTACTGACTGTCCCGCCAGCCTGCAGCATCCAGCAACAGCTTGATCTCGCGACTCAGCTCCGCACATCGGTTCAGCGATATATGGCCTGCCTCCGATTCCACGAATAACGAGATCACACGATTCCCAGCGGACCCCCTGAGTTCCGTTTCTACCAGAAACAGGTCACTGTCTTCAAGAACCTGTTCTGCCAATGCGTTGATTTCTTCCAGCTCCTGCGTCAACACTCCGAATTCTGAATTCCAAATACAAAAAAAGTGAACTTTTTCGGGTTCACTTACAAAGAACAAATATACGTCTATTTTTGGCAATACCCAAACAGCGCAGCGGGTAAAATCACTTCGCAGAGAAGCTTGCACGGGGGTTTGGATCGGATATTCTGCCGTTGTTTTTGTATCTTCAGAGATTGTCCGGCACCGGTGGTAAATCCTCGGGGCGGACATCGGCAATAATGACGGCAGGTTTGGGTTTCCACCCGGCCCGCTCCCGGAATGGATAAATAATCAGAGTCTCCATGTATAAACTCGCAATCACCCTCCTGGTATTGACACTGACTGCCGTATCATGCTCCGAAGAAGTCGACGAAACGGTACAGCAGCGGGGGCGCACCATCACACCTGAAGCAGAGGCGGTGATCTACGATGGCGATGAACAGGTTGTAACGGTACAGGTTGCTCTGGCGCAAACAGACCTGGAGCGAAGTACCGGATTGATGGATGTGCACGAGTTGCCTTTTGATTCCGGTATGCTCTTCCTTTTTGATGACGAACGGCCCAGAAGTTTCTGGATGGTCAACACACCGATCTCCCTGGATATCCTTTTTCTGGACAGCAATCGTAAAATCGTCCGTATCCGGACCAATACCACCCCTTTTTCGGAGCGCCAGATCACCTCGGAACTGCCGGCGCGATATGTACTGGAGGTGAATGCGGGTTTTACGCGTGAACACGATATCCGCGAGGGAATGCGACTGGAGTGGTGAGCTGACGGATGGCGCATTGCGGCTTTGACCGCCGTGACGGATCTCCCTGTTGATCCCCCTTATGCTCCCGCCAGGGGCTCCAGCTCCCTGAAGATCACATCGGCCTTCTCCTCCAGCAACTCCCGGCTGCCGTTGTTTTCGATGACCAGATCGGCATACGGACGCATATCCGACTCCAGTTTTTGGCGCTGCATACGCTCCCGCACCTGTTTTTCATCGGACTGATCGCGCTTTGACACCCGCCGGATGCGCTCCTCCTCCGGAGCGGTAACCAGGATGACGGCATCCAGGACCTCGGGACGCCCTTTGTCCAGCAGCAGCGCCGCCTCTCTTACTGCAATGGTAGTACCCTCTTTCCGGGCCTCTTCTTCGATCCGGTCAATTTCCCGGCAGACAACAGGATGCACCAGCCGGTTCAGCTCCTCCACACGACCTTCTCCAAACGCTTTTACAGAGAGCCGATGCCGGTCGAGTGAACCGTCTTCCAGATACACCTCCTCCCCGAACGCTTCCACGAGCTGCTGCTTTAATTCGGGATCATTAACCATCAGCGACTTGGCCAAATCATCCGCATAGATCACATGCGCGCCCAGCCGCTCCCAAACCCGGCACACCGTTGTTTTTCCACTGCCGATTCCACCAGTAATTCCAATTCGAAGCATAGCCGATCTCCGTTTGTCACATTACGTATGTGTAACTGCCAGTTATTTCGGGATACTTTTGCTCCGGCCGCTCCAAAGGGACCAGCCGTCACCATAGATATGCCGAACGGGCGTTTTTTTTGGATGCCCGCCGCATCACACGACCAGCGATCTTTTACCAAACGAAACCGCCGGCTCCGTGTATCACATCAATTACCAGATATCTGACCGGACACCTGCACGGGCCGTTTTCCGGGAAGATTAACCGGGAAACTTCATGTACCTCGACCCGGATGGGTCAGATGACGGTATCCTTCTTTTCACTATCAACGGGTTCAGGGTAGTCTGTTGTATAGTGCAAGCCGCGGCTTTCCTTCCGGCTCATGGCAGATCGAATCACCATGTAGGCGTTTGCAATCAGGTTTCTCAGCTCGCACAATGAGACACTCACCCGCGTACGCTGATAAAAACTCTCGGTCTCCTCGTACAGAAGCCGTGTTCTGCGGAACGCCCGCTCCAACCGTAAATTACTTCGAACAATTCCCACATAATCCCACATAACCTTTTGAAGCTCTTGTAGATTGTGTGATATCAACACGGCTTCTTCGACATTCACGGTTCCGCTGTCGTCCCACTCCGGCACGTCAGGGGTGTGCCCATAATCGGCGATATAGTTCATCGACTGTTCGGCTGCGCGCCTCGAAAAAACGATCGCCTCCAGCAGACTGTTGGAAGCCAGCCGGTTCGCACCGTGCAGACCGGTGCAGGCCGCCTCACCGGCGCAATAAAGTCCGTGGATGGAGGTTCGTCCCTCCATGTCGGTCACGACTCCGCCACACAGATAGTGCGCCGCCGGTACCACCGGAATCCACTCCCTGGTAATATCCACACCAAAAGACAGGCAGGTCTGTGTAATGTTGGGGAAGTGCTCCTTGATTACATCACTATCAACATGAGTGACATCAAGATAGACACACTCATCTCCGGATTTTTTCAGGTGGTTGTCGATAGCCCTGGCAACGATGTCGCGGGGAGCCAGTTCGGCTCTGTCGTCGTAATCGGCCATAAACGCGTGTCCCTGGCGGGTCCGGAGAATACCCCCCTTTCCCCGAACAGCCTCGGAGATGAGGAAGGATTTGGCTCCCGGCACATGCAGAGTGGTGGGGTGAAACTGCATGAACTCCATGTTGGCCACACGCGCTTTAGCCCGGTATGCCATGGCGATTCCGTCACCGGTGGCGATGGAGGGGTTGGTGGTATGCTGATAGACCTGGCCGACTCCGCCGGTGGCAAGAAGCGTGGCTTTTGCGAGGATCTGTTCCACGTGACCGGAGCGGGTATCAAAGACGTAAGCTCCGTAGCAGTGGGTATCCTTGTCGTATTTTGTGACTTTTTTCCCGAGGTGGTGCTCGGTGATCAGTTCCAGGGCAAAATGGTGTTCAAAAACCCGGATGTTGGGGTGTTGGTCCAGTGCTTCAAGCAGGGCCCGTTCAATTTCGTTGCCGGTACGGTCTGCGGCATGGACAATACGCTTCCGCGAGTGTCCCCCTTCCCGGCCCAGATCGAGAGTGCCGTCGACGCTGGTAAAACGGGCGCCCCAGTCGAGCAGTTCCCGCACCACATCGGGTCCGCTGCGAACAACCATCTCCACCACTTCCCTGCGGCACAGGCCGGCTCCTGCAATCAGGGTGTCATTGACGTGATCCTCAAACCGGTCCTCTTTGTCCACGACACTGGCCAGCCCGCCCTGGGCATAGTTTGTATTGGACTCGGCCGAATCCTTTTTCGTTATGATGGCCACGGTGCCGAAGCGGGCAACCCTGAGCGCATAGGAGAGTCCGGCTCCGCCACTGCCAATTACCAGAAAATCAAAAGAGTCAGGCATCAGACATGAGGTATGCTTTTATGAAGGGGTCGATCTCGCCATCCATGACATCATCCACGGAGGAGGTTTCGTGTCCGGTCCGGTGGTCCTTGACCATGTTGTAGGGGTGGAAGACATAGGAGCGGATTTGCGACCCCCATTCGTTTTTCATTTTGGTGCTTTCCACTGCGTTTTTCTGCTCTTCCTGGATCCGTTTTTCCAGGTCATAGACTCTGGATTTGAGCATCACCATTGCCTTTTCGCGGTTTTGGAGCTGTGACCGTTCCTGCTGGCATTCGGCGACCACCCGTTCCTGCCGGCCGTCGGAAAGCGTGCCGGTCCAGACGAGCCGTACTCCGGTCTCCACCTTGTTCACATTCTGACCGCCTTTTCCTCCGGCATGAAACCGCTGAAGCTCGATATCGTCCGGCTTCAGGTCGATTTCGATTTCGTCATCGACCATTGGTGTAACAAAAACCGAGCAGAACGATGTGTGGCGCCTGGCATTGCTATCAAACGGAGAGATACGCACCAATCGGTGCACGCCGTTTTCCGCTTTCAAGAAGCCGTAAGCGAAATCCCCCTTTATTTCAAGAGAGGCGCTTTTGATACCGGCCACTTCCCCCTGCTGATACTCCAGCACGGTAGTATCCATTCCGGCCCGGTCGGCCCAGCGCACATACATGCGGTAGAGCATTTCGGCCCAGTCCTGGCTTTCGGTTCCGCCTGCGCCGGGATTGATGGTCAGTAGCGCGTCCCGGCGGTCGTCGGGCTGATCGAGCATATTCTTGAACTCGAGGTCTTCCACCTCCTTTTGGAGTTGCACGACTTCCGCATTGAACTCCTCTGTGACATCATCCCCCTCTTCCATAATCTCGCGGAACAGCAGGATATTCTGCCTCCGCTCATCGAGCTGATCCCACTTCTCCACCCACGATTTCTCATGGTTGAGGTTTTTCATGAGCGCCTGTGCCTTTTCGGCATCATCCCAGAAGCCGGGTTGCTGCGCCTGGAATTCCAGCTCCTTTATCCGTTCTTTGCGTACATCGTAGTCAAAGATACCTCCTCAGCGCTTCCACGCGCTGCAATAACCGGTCCACCTGCTCGGTGGTGTATGCTAATTCTGCCATAGCTTGCCTTCCAAAAAAAAGTATAAATATGATTACTCAAAAAAAACGGCTACCCCTCTCGGAATAACCGTGTCCATGATGCAAGATACATGGTTTTTCGCGGTTAAAAAAACAGTACCGCGTTCAGATTCAGCGTGAAAACAGTTTCGCCAGTATAATGCCCGCGACCACTCCTCCGAGAAAGGCATACGCAACTCCTTCCTCCGGATGCGTTCTGACATATCTTCGTGCCGTCCTGTACTCCTGTCGCAGTTCATGTTCCAGGCGGTCTTTCTCATCGTTGAGTTTCTCAATAACATCTTTGTAGGATGAGTCGAACTTTTTCGACAGTTCATCCAGTTTATCTTGGGTTTTGCTCTTAACTTGTTCCATAGTAATTTGTCCAGCGGTTGTTTATTTGGAAAAAATAGGTTCCTGTCGGTAGTCATATTAATAAAAAACGCGAATATATGATACAGCCGGTTGCTGCCCTGCCGGTTCAAACGTATGACGGAAAAAGAGTTTCATCGACGTTTCAGTTGGTTGTATCCCCATCTCGAGTACGCGGGACGCAAGCTGCGACTGTATCAGAGAAACCGGGGTTACGGCATCCGGAGCAAGAAGGACGGTTCCAAAGTCACGGATGTGGATGAAGAAATGAGTGCGTTCTGGCTGGACCTGCTTCACCGATATTTTCCGGGCGAGGCGGTTGTCAGTGAGGAGGATTCCGACTCCCACCGTTACCCGCCCGATTCCGACCTTGTCTGGTTTGTGGATCCGCTGGACGGAACCAGCAAGTTTATCGATGGATCGCCCAACTACTTCATTCTGATCAGCATCTGCACCGGCGGCAAGGCGAGCTTCGGGGTGCTGTATCAGCCGGAGAGAAATATCGTTCTGTACGGAAACGCGATGACGAAAGCGCGCTTGTATTCATCCCGTGACGAGTACCGCGACATCCACACTCCCCTGAGCTGGAAACATCGGAAGCCGCTGGTGGTCAAGGGTGCCCCGCCGGCCCTGCGCAACCGGATTGAAGAGATAACCCACCTGAGCGTGAAACGGACCTCGGTCGCCTCCCACAACATCATCAGTCCACTGAGCGCCGTGAACACCGGATTTATCAGCTTCCGAAAAACGGCGTACTGGGACCTTGGCGCACCGGCGGCAATCATGGAATCGGCCGGCTATAAAACCGGGGCCATCACCTACGGGGAACAGACCCGTTTCAACAACGGGCTGGTCTACTGCGACCGTTTCTATTCCCTGCCTGCGGACACCCCCGATGAGGTCATTTCGTATATCACGACCGTCACCGCCTGAATCGGCAAAACTTTCCCGGCCAAACAGATACGCTCAGTCCCTGCCTGCCGGTTACTTCATGCCCGTCGCGAACTGCTGCGGTGACTGGTACAACCATCTTTCCGCGCTCATCCAGGTTCCAACCCGTTACTTGCTGCCCGTCACAAGCTGATCCTTGTACTGCAATTCATACAGCCGCCGGTAGATACCATCGCTGTGCCCGATCAGCTCTTTATGCGTTCCGGACTCGCGAATACGCCCCTTGTGCATTACCAGGATTTTGTCGGCGTGCTGGATGGTGGAAAGCCGGTGGGCGATCACCAGGGATGTCCGGTCCTTCATCATGGTATCCAGAGCTTTTGACACCAGGAACTCGGTTTCCGAATCCACGTTGGAGGTAGCCTCGTCCAGAACCAGGATGGGCGGATCGTACACCAGTGCCCGCACGAAACAGATCAGCTGCCGCTGGCCCATCGACAGGCTTGCGCCGCGTTCCGATATCCGGTGCATATACCCTCCCGGCAGTTTCCGGATAAACCGATCGGCCTGAACCAGCTCCGCCGTCTTCTTCACAAGCTCCTGCGAGATGTTTTCATTTCCCATGGTGATGTTATCCATCACCGTACCGGCAAACAGAAGATTATCCTGGAGTACCAGTCCGTAGTATGAGCGCAGCTGGTGCTGACTCATCTCCCGGATATCAATACCGTCGATGGTGATTCTTCCGGTGCTCACTTCATAATAGCGCAACAGCAGGTTGATGATTGTCGTTTTTCCGGCACCGGTCGCGCCGACAATGGCAACCACCTCTCCCGGCCTGATCTCAAAATCGGCATCCTTGAGCACATCGTTCTCCCCCGCGTTGTACCGGAAGGTGACATTCTCAAACCGTAAATGTCCCTGTTGTGTGGATGGAAGCTGCGGGTGTTCCGGATCGGGAATCCTGTTCTCGGTATCCAGCACTTCAAAAATTCGCTCCGAGGAGGCCAGCGCACTCTGGAGGGTGTTGAACTTCTCGGACAGGTCACGGATCGGAACAAAAAACTGCCGGACATACTGGATGAACGCGAGCAGAATACCGAAGGTGACTTCTCCGGAGAGTGCCTGGGCGCCTCCGTACCAGATAACCAACGCCATGGCAAGCGAGGCGATGACCTCGACCGCCGGCCAGAACAGCGCGAAATAGAAGATGGTTTTGATGTGGGCGTCGGCGTGCTTCCGGTTCAGTTTGCTGAAATTATCGGCCTCCCGTTTTTCACGGCCGAACAGCTGAACGATACTCATCCCGCTGATATGCTCCTGAATAAAAGAGTGCAGCCGGGCGATCTGGTCCCTGACATTCAGAAAGGCCACCCTCACCCGCGCCTTGAACCAGAAGGTGGCGTAGACCAAAATCGGAAGCACGCTGAGACTGACCAGCGACAGCTCCCAGCTCATCGACAACATGAAGATGATGATGAAGACAATGCGAAACAGGTCACCGATGATATTGACAACGCCGGACGAAAGCAGGTCGTTGAGCGCTTCAATATCGCTGGTGGTGCGGGTCATCAGTTTTCCGATCGGATTTTTATCGAAAAACTGGACATGCAGCCCCTGGATCTTTTCAAAAACCGCATTTCTCAATCGGTAGAGCGCCCCCTGACCGACCCAGCGCATCAGGTAGGTGTTGCCGATGAGTAGAATGGTTTCAAGGAGCAGAACGCCGAGAAACAGCAGCATCAGGCGACCCAGGCCGGGCACATCGCCTTGGGCGATGTAATCATCCACAGCAATCTGGGTGAGGTACGGGCGTAACGGACCCAGAAAGGCGACGGTCAGCGTCAACAGCAACGCCAGCAGAAGATACCCTTTATAGGGGGCCAGAAAGAAATAAAGCCGTCTGATCAGATAGCTGTCGACGGCTTTACCTTTTGAAGAGTTTTTGCTTCCGGTGCGTCCGTCAGAAGCGGTCGAAGTCATCGAATGGTGTTCGCGGTGTTATCGGTAGTGGTTTACTGGGGCGATGCGGACTCGGCTTCGACCTGTCGTCGTCACTTCTGCGATGAGGCTTGTGATAACGGCCCGGTTGAGGCCTGTCGGAGTCGCCGCCCTTGTAGTAACGCGCATTCGTCGGCTTCCGTTTGAATCGCTTCTTCTTGTATCCGGCTTTTCGTTTGCCGGCGGGCTTGATGCTTCGTTTTGCTTTGGTTGCACTCTTTTCCTTGAGATCGATGATTTCAACCCTCGGACTGATAACCTCTTTCTCCTGTTCCGGATTGGTAAAGATCGGTCGCAGTTCATACGCCAGCCAGGTCTTTTCGAACACTCCGCGGGCCTCCTTGAGCAGCAGGAACTGGTTGGAATAGCGTGCAGAAAAATGCCCGATCACCAGCCGGTCGACCCGGGCCGTTTTGGCCACAATCGCCGCATCCTGCGCGCTGGAATGTCCGGTATCCTCCGCCTTCTCCTTGAGCGGCTCACCGAAGGTAGCCTCATGGTAAAGAATGGTGGCATTCTCAGCCAGCCTCACCGCATTCTCGCAGAATTCGGTGTCGGTTACGTAGACGAAGCTTTCACCCGGCCTGGGATCTCCCACGATATCCGCAGAATGGACAACGGAGCCGTCCTCCAGGGTCACATCCTCTCCGGCCTTGAGCGCCTTGAAATGCGCATCCTCGGTTATGCCGGCTTCGGCAGCCTTAGCGGCATCCACCTTGCCGGGTTTGTCTTTTTCCTGAAGCCGGTAGCCGATACAGAATGTGGTGTGTTTCAGGGGACGCGCCTCCACATAAAAATCGTCCCTCTCCAGCACCACTTCGTGCTCAAAATCACTTTTAAGTTCATTGAAGTGCACCTCGTATTCAATCTTTAGGCTGGTCGCCTTGAATACGGCATCGATCATCTTCTTCAAGCCGACGGGACCGATAATGGTCAACGGTTTTGCTCTTCGCTGCAACTGCAGGGTGCTCATGAGTCCGAAGAGTCCGAATATATGATCCCCGTCCATGTGTGAAATGAAAATAGTGTCCACTTTGGAACGCTTCACCCCGGCCTGAAGCAGGCGCATTTGAGCATTCTCCCCACAATCAAACAGATACACACTACCTTCTCTCCACAATGCAACCGATGGAAGGTGACGCACGGCGGTTGGTGTCGCCGATGAGACACCCAGTGGAATTACTATCATGGTAACCTCTCTATATTAATTACGGGTGATTCGCTATCAGACGAATACACCCTGTTTGCTTAAATTTGTTCAAGTTCTTCTTCAATGAGTTGTTTGCGATACATATTTGCAAAATAGCCGTCCCTGGAGAGAAGCTCTTCATGGGAACCGGATTCCATCACCTGGCCGTCATCCAGAACATATATCGTATCAGCATATCTGAGTGATGACAAACGGTGGCAGGTGATAAACATTGTTATATGGGCGAAATCGGAGTCCAGATGAGATATAATCGCATCTTCCGTCTTCGTATCTACAGCACTTAACGAATCATCAAGAACAAGGACCGGAGGTTTGCGTATTAGCGCTCTGGCAATGCTTGCGCGTTGCTTCTGCCCCCCCGAAAGCGTAACTCCACGCTCTCCGAGTATAGTGTCGAATTTTTTCTCGAATTCCAAAATATTTTCGAGCACTTGTGCCTGCTCGGCTGCTTTCCAGACCTCGTCCCGGCTAGCATCTTCTTTTCCAAAGGCGATGTTATTACCGATGCTCTCTGAAAATAAAAATGTTTCCTGAGGAACAAAACCGATAATTGAGCGTAATTCCGATAATTTCAATTTCCGGATATCGACCCCGTCTATGAGTATTTCGCCTTCATCGGGGTCATAAATTCTGGGAAGGAGTTTGAGCAGTGTGGACTTTCCCGCCCCTGTACGGCCGACGATACCCACTCGCTCTCCCGCCTTTATGGTCATGTTGATATTTTTGAGCGATGGTTCGGAGGCTCCGGGGTAGGTAAATGTCACATTCCGAAATACCATTTCCTTGCGGAATAACCCTTTGTTCTCAACCGCTCGTTGTGTATCGCCCGTGCCTGATGCCTGCTCCGCTGGTACAGAAACGGCATCTTTCCATGCCCCGGGAAGCGCCCTGTCTTCGGTTTCCCCTCTGCCGGTTTCGGCGGTGACATTCATGAGTTTCTGGATGCGGGTGTTGGATGCCGCCGAGCGCTGCAGCAGGTTGAGCGTATACCCAAGTGAGGCGACCGGCCAGGTCAGATAGGTGACATAGATGATGAACTCGGCGATGTTGCCCACACTCAGAGTCCCCTGCATCACCATCAGTCCCCCCTGCCAAACCACCAGGACGATAGAAAGGCCTATGAGCAACAGCAGCATCGGGTGAAAAAGCGACTCTACCAGATCCAGCCGAAGCTTCTTGCGCCGATAGCGCATGCTTTCACGCAGAAATCGATCCTTTTCGTACTCTTCGCGGTTATACGCCTTGATCAGGCGGATGCTGGAGTACACCTCCTGAATTTTACCGGCCATGAGGGCGTACTGCTGCTGGATTTCGTTGGATCTGCGGTTGATAAACCGGCTTACCCAATAGGCCATCGCCGCTAGAAACGGCAATGGCAGCAGCGCCCAGAGCGTCAGTTTCGGGTTGACCATCACCATGATGGCGATAATGATTCCAGCCCTGGAGAGGGTATTTACGGTGTACATGTATGCCGGGCCAAAATACTCTCTGACCCGAACGATGTCCTCGGTGGCTCGGGTGTAGATGTCGCCGGATTTGTTACTGTCGAAAAAGGACTGCGGCAGCTTCTGGAGATGGCCGTACACATCGTTTCTAAGGTCGAACTCAATTTTTCGGGAAGTGACAATCAGCGTCTGGCGGGTGGCGAACAGCAGCAGCCCGTAGATCAGTACGGCGCCGACGAGGTACCCGGTGTTGGTGGCCAGCATCCAGCCGACCTCCTCCGAAAAAAGCGTGGCCCATACACTGTCGTACGGGATTTTCCTGGCTTCGGCGATCTGTTCGATCTCGTCCATCGTCCGACGGATGTAGATCGGAATCCAGATCAGGAAAAAGTTGGCCAGAATCAGGAGGAAGGACCCGAGCAGGAGGGTCCATCGATACTTGAAGAAAAAGTGGTTGAGTTTAAGGAGATCTTTCACAGATCCGGTTTGTTTCAGGAGAATTTTTCGGCCCAGTGCTCACCGAGCCGCATACCTGAGAGATAGGCGGCCTCCATCGATGTGCCCTGGAAATAGTCACCGGTCAGTGCCAGGGGTGCCTGTTCGTCCTCCGACTCTATGAAAGGCATATCCAGACTTTTTTTAGGGGAAACATAGCGCCAGAGATGTGAAGCGTATTTGCCGGGTCTTGCCGCCCAGTTACCGAGGATTTCTCCAAGGCTTTTGAGAATCTGCTGATCGATTCCAGCCGGGTCCTGCTTGTACTCGTCAATCCGCGATTTGGTGAACGCGTCGGTGGTATGTGCAACAAGCGTCAGCTCACCCGATGTATCCCGCTTGCCGGCTTCATTGCAGATCCATGAAACGGCGGGGTGCTCGCAGACAATCGCCTTCCATTCGGGCAGATCGCGCCGGCCGTACTGCGCCATGAATGAGAACGCCGAAGAGTAAGTGATATCGTCAAGCACCGTGATCATTGTGCGAAGATCCAGTTCATCCTGAGCCGTACTTACCAGACCGTATGCCTGGACTGCCGGTGTGGCAATGATAACAGCATCCGATTCAAAAACGTTTATTGTGGATGAGTTTATCATCCACGGACGTTTTTTAACGCCACTACCCCCGATGTATGTCAGGCCTCCGATTTTTTCACCGAGATAGAAATCCATCCACCTGCCAAGATATTTTCCAATGCTGTTCATGCCGGCGGGCGCCACATAGCGCATGATCGGGTCTGTGCCCGGGGCCTCGGGAAGTAGGTTTCCCCCGGCAAAACTGGAGAATGTCTCGGTCCATTCACGTACAATCCCCTTCTGCTCAAGCTCACTGACAAACGCCCGAAAAGCCTCGCCTTCGGCAGACAAAAAAGGAGCGCCATGGTCCATGACCTGCACGGGATCTGCATTGCTTCGGCGGGTCGACATTCTTCCGCCCACTCCTCTGCTCTTCTCATATACGGTGATTTCATGTCCCGCTTTCGCAAGTATGCGTCCGGCTGTCAGGCCGGCAATCCCCGCACCAATGATTCCAATCTTCATCTGTCTCCGATTTTGTAGTAACGCCCTGTCCTGCCCCATCTCTGTTTTACGATCCGATCAGCCGGCACAAAAAATGAAAACCGGGAACTGCCGGAAATATGTTGCCGCGCGGATTGAAAAAACGCAAATGCGCAGGATGAATCCGGGAGTTAAGCAGCTGTCAGCGACAGGAAAAACGGGCTCCGTTCATGTTCGCCCTAAGATAAGCTGTGAAAAAACATCCGCCAAATGATTTAACGGCAGGCTTACTCTCAACACCGGGGCCGCACAACGACGCGCTGGAATTGCTGGTTACCCCAAAGCCCCGTTTCTCGGGGTACGAATCAAATCGCATACGGCCATGTTGAAGTCGCGAGCCGTCAGCCCGTTCGGCTGAAAAGTCCCGCCCCTGATTTCCCGCCATACCTTCATCTTCCGCATATCGACTTGCAACTATGTTGCATCATCTGTATATTTTAAATCCTCAATTTAATACCACAGTTCATATATGCAACGAAACGACGAACCATACCGGCAGTTGTTACGGCAAAACGGATTGAAAGCAACTCCGGCCAGACTGAATGTGCTGAATATACTTGCCGAAAGCAACGTGGCCCTCTCCCACGGAGATATCACCACCCGGCTGGAGGGATTCGACATCGACAAAGTCACCCTCTACCGTACTCTTGACACATTTATCAAGTCCGGACTGGCGCACAAAGTGGCTACCGAAGACCGCAACTGGCTCTACGCTCTGCATCTGCACGAAGACGATCATATTCCGAAAGACGATCCCCACGCCCATTTTATTTGCGACGGATGCGACCGCATCTACTGCCTGCCTGTACAAGCGGCAGCGATAACACCGGAGATCAAAAATAGCGGCGGTTTTCTTATAAAAACGCAGGAATACCGGCTTCACGGAACATGTCCGGATTGTCTGTAAACGTGTCCAACCCGGCACCGCCATATCTGACCTGCCGCAAACTGCCATCACTGCCGAAATCATCCACACAAACATGACCTCCAAGCATCTCCATTCTACCGGAAAGATCACCCTTTTCGGAAAAATCAGTATTGCCCTATCCTCACTTTGTGTCGTGCACTGCATGGCCACACCGTTTGTGCTCCTTTTTCTTCCCGCCATCTCCTCCTTTTTTTCGGAACAGCTTGAGCAGATTCTCGTATTGTCGGTGGTGCCGCTAAGTCTGCTCGGATTTGTGCCTACCTGGCTGCGCCACAAAAATTATCGCCTGATGGCCCTGTATCTTCTGAGTATCGGGCTTATTCTATTCAGCCAGTTTGTGCTTCATGTACCGCACGGTGCCGCTGGTGGAGGCATCCACCTGCAGGCCTGGGCACGAATTGGCGTAACCTTTTCGGGGGCGCTGCTGCTGGCCTGGGTTGTGTTCCGCAACAACCGCCACACGCACTACTGCACGCATCCCCACCACCATCAGGACACCGCGCGGCCCCGACCCGATCCCACCAACGAAAACATAACTGCCGGATAGCTTATTCCCGCCAAATCACATAACTTTCCGTCGGCAATGTTGGAAAGTAGGAGGGCACCTTTCGACAGTTTCAGGCGTTTTCTGTAATACTTTTCCCTTGTCGAAGCCGTATTACAACAGGTATCCCGAGCTGTTTATCATCAACCCGAAAAAATATGAGCCAGACTCCTTCCCCAGGATTCCCCCGTTTCCAAACTTCCGGCATCACCTGTCTGCTGTTAACCGGGCTGTTTCTGCTACTACTGGCCGGTGACCTGGCGGCCCAGCGTATTTCGTATGAGTCATTGCGCATGCGCGACCGGCAGGCCAATGTCTTTTTCGAGCACCTGGTGGTACCGGGACAACCATCCGGTGAGTCCGATGATCTGACAGTAGTGACGCTCTTTCGCCTGGAGAACAATTTTTTGAATTTCCGGCGGTATCGCGATGACGATTCCCGGGAACAGCAGCGCCGTTTTGTCGCCGAACCCACGGTGCGACTCAACATCAATACCGTTGCGGAGAACGGGCCCAATGGGGAGCCAGGCAACCGGCAAGGTACACAAACCCGCACATGGAGTGAGCAGGTTTTCGCCGAAACCTTTGAACAGTCCAACTCCACCACCACGTTTGTCCAGAACCTGATTCGGACCGAACTGCCACCGGGAGCCTACCGGATAGAATCGGAAGTCAGGTCCGATAACCGGTCACGCCGCGGAGTGACGCCCCGGCTGAAAATACCCGAACCCGGAGACAGGGACGTGGCCTTTTTATATTTTCTGGATGAGCAATCGGAAGACCTTACCCCCTCCCGAAAACCACTCATGAATATGGGACGCAATGTCTCTTTCGGCCGCGACCATCAGCTCGCCATCTGGTTTCCGGAGATCGGCAATGGCAGCAGCCATCGTCTGACCATCGAACAGCTGCGAATACAACAGCGCGACACCACTTCCGTCGGCATGGTGCTCGAACGTGACCTGGAAAGCGATTCGTTTCACACCGGACTCCAGCCCGATATTGTCATGCATGACGACCGTCCCCATCTGGTTTTGAGCGAGTTGAATGAAGAGGCCGGCGCCGGATACGTCTACCTGACGCACATCCCCAACAGCACCTTTGAAAATGCGCATTACCGCATCCGCCTGTACAAAATCGATGATGACGGAGAAGAAACAACTTTGGCCAGCAGAATCTATCAAAGCCTGTGGCTGGATATGCCCGTGAGCCTGCTGAACGTGGATGTCGCCGTCGAAATGATGCGCTTTATCATGGATGACGACGCCCATCGCGAGCTGCGCAGAAGTTCGCGGAGCCAAAAAGAGCGCCGTTTCCGCGAGTTCTGGAAAGAGCGCGACCCGACCCCCGATAAGGAGTACAACGAACTGATGGTCGAGTATTTCCGCCGGATCGACTATGCCTTTGAGAACTTTACCACACCGCAACAGCCCGGATACGAATCGGATCAGGGGAGGCTGTACATTCGCCGGGGTGCCCCCGACAGAAAAGAGCGCCTCTTCCCGCCCAATCAGCCAACTCGGGAGAAATGGCATTACGGGGATCGTACGTTCGTCTTTGAAGCCACGACCGGTTTCGGGGATTACCGGTTAATCGACCGGCCATAATCCGGCAAATCATCGATACAACCAAGCTGATGAGCCACTTGCGAACCACATCCTGGCCGTCCGACAGAAATCATCCGGTACTCGCTGTCTCGATGGGAGACATGAACGGCATCGGTCCGGAGGTGATTCTCAGAAGCCTGAAGGCACGTCCCGTAACCCGGGCCGGCATTCGAATCTATGGTCCAGCCACGGTTCTGGAATACTACGCGGAGCGGATGGAGATGGAGCCGTTCTGGTCCGTTCAGGATGCCTCCCCCGCCGGCCATGGCAGCCCGGCGGAATCGGTGGTACCAGATCGCTCTTCCTTCACGGCGGAGCCCTCTCCACCGGCGAAATCATCGTCACTGCCGGAAACTCCCGGCTCTGCAAGCGCATCCGCTTCTCCGCAACCCGGGGAGGTGCTGCTGGTGCCTTCCCCCCCGCCCGAAGAGCCTGTCAGCCCCGGCGAGACCACCGCTGAAGCCGGAGCCTGCTCGATGCAGGCGGTGAAAGCCGCCGTATCCGCCTGCATTGCCGGGGAAGCCGATGCCGTGGTCACCGCGCCCATATCCAAGGAAGCGATACATAAGGCGGGGTATCGTGTACCCGGGCACACCGAATACCTCGCCGAACTGACCCGGACCACTCGTGCAGGCATGATGCTTGTCAACAATGAGATGCGCATCGGCCTGGCCACCATCCATATACCTCTACGTGACGTCGCCGGAAGCATCACCATGGAGGGGATCCGGCAACAGCTGGAACTGTTCCACAACACATTGAAGACCTGTTTCGGGATTGCGCGCCCGAAGATAGCCGTACTGGGCCTGAACCCGCACGCCGGAGACGGCGGTGTTCTTGGACTGGAGGAGCAGCAGATCATCGCACCCGCGATAGCCCGTTTCCGGGAATCGGGCCGGGAGGTTACCGGTCCCTGGCCTGCCGACGGCTTTTTTGCCAGCGGCGGACACAGGGATGCGGATATGGTTCTGGCGATGTACCACGACCAGGGCCTCATTCCCCTGAAATTATCGGGGTTCGCCAGCGGCGTCAATGTCACCGCCGGACTGCCTCTCATCCGCACATCCCCCGATCACGGGACAGCCTTTTCGATCGCCGGTAAAAACAGGGCCGATGCCGGCTCCATGTCGGCCGCGTTATCGCTTGCCCTGCAAATGGTCATTCGAATCACAGCAAGTTCTGATGACTAGCTCACAGCACATCCGGCATTCCCCCATATATCACAAGCTCGCCCCGATTTACGACATAGTGATGAAGGATGTCGACTACGAGGAGTGGACCGATTACATCGATTCCCTGATTCAGTACCATCACCCGCATGCCCAAAGCCTGCTGGAGCTGGCCTGCGGTACCGGTACCATGGCCCTGATGCTCGAACAGTGCGACGATTACAAAATTACCGCCACCGATGGATCGGAGGAGATGATCCGGGTGGCCCGTGACAAGGCGTCAGCTGGCGGAAGTTCAATAAAATGGCTGGTACAGGACATGTGCCGGCTGGACCTTGCCGGATCGTTCGATGTTATCTACATGGTATTCGACAGCCTCAACTACCTCCACAGACAGGCGGATATCCTGATGGTACTGGAAGGTGTCCGGAAACATATGAACCCCGGAGGCTGCTTTATCTTTGATTTTACCACGCCGGCCTACTCACCGAAAATCGAAACACTGCTCAATGGCGAAAAGGAGGTGAGCCGCCATTTCAGTTACCGGCGCACCAGTACCTACGATTCCGAAAAACGAATTCACACCAACCACTTTCTGATTGAGGTGCACCATCCCGAAACCGGCATCCTGTCCGAGCGGTATGAAGAGACTCACCGGCAGCACATCTGGACCCTGCAGGAGATCCGGCAGATTGTCGGCCGGTCCGGCTTAAAAATAGTGGCGGCATATGAGGATTTTGACTATATAGAGGCCACCGGCAACAGTGACCGAATAACCATGATAGTGCAGCATGCCTGATCAATCTGTAATCCGTTTCGATAACGTTACGGTTCGCTTCGACGACCGTGTTCTGCTGAGAGATGTCAACTTCACCCTTGATAAAGGGGAATTCGTCTATCTGACCGGCACCACCGGTTCCGGCAAGAGTTCCTTTCTGCGTCTCATATACCGCGATCTGCTGCCCGAACAGGGTACGGTTCACGTAGCCGGCATCAACGTAACTGACTTGAAAGAGCGAAAAGTGCCGGAGTTGCGTCGCTCGCTGGGCATTGTGTTCCAGGATTTTCAGCTGCTTCCCGACAGGAATGTGTACGACAATGTCGCTTTTGCCCTTGAAGTGACCGGCCGGCGGAGAAGCCACATCAAACAGCGTGTACTGGAAGTTCTCTCCATGGTCGGATTGAGCCACCGGCGCTATGATATGCCCGATGACCTGTCTGGCGGGGAACAGCAGCGGGTGGTGGTGGCACGGGCCCTGGCCAACGAGCCAAGGCTGATGCTGGCCGACGAGCCTACGGGAAATCTGGATCCGGCGGCATCCAACTCCATCATGAACCTGTTCAAGCAGATCAACAACCGGGGAATGGCGGTGCTGATGGTGACCCACAACTATGACATGATCAAGCGGTTTCCCTACCGGACCATCACCATTCAGGACGAAGGTATTGTGGAAAATCGCCTTTAGTTTTGGGAAAAGGCTGCAGCTTATCCTTCCGTTTCATTCTCCTGTTTTCGCCGCAGAACCCGGTGATCGACGGACCATTTGCCGGCGCCGTAAAAGAAATAGACCACCAACAGGATAAAGATGAGCAGGGAATACTCCAGCTCGGCAGTCGGCCCGAAAAATTCACTTCCGTTTCCCCCGGCAAAGTACACCGCGCCAATTATTACGATGGGCATTTGGACGAATACGGCAATCCGTGTGAGTATCCCGAAGATCATCATGGCGCCACCGCCAAGGTGGGCAAACGCGACATAATGCGAGACGACAAACGCCGATATCGGCATGGTATCGTTAATGATACGATACAGCAGTTCAAGTTCTCGAATGAAGTAGATTCCTTTGTACACAAAAAGGAGCCCCAGAAAAATTCGCAACCCCTCTATCCAGCAGTGGCGGCACTCGACAATTTTCTTTTCCAGTGAGGAACCTGCTCCATTCGTCATAACTCCTCCGGTGATTATGCTTATGAATGAACCATCCGTTGCTCTGGCAGCAAGCTACAAAAAACCGTGTACAACCAAAATCCCGCAAATTTGTATGGCGCAGCGTAAATCACTGAATTCCAGGGAATGCGATTCTCTCTAAAGAGGTGGAAAATACCCGGGCGTTCTAAACTTTGGGCATTCGAAAATCGAATCCAAGGTTATAGAACCCGGTAAGGACACGATCCGCTTCGGGATAATACCGGCGAATAAGGCCGGGGCGCTCAAACCACGCTTCCGTCATCACCGCGAAGAATTCATGGATATTCGTAGCCGCGTAATCATCCACGGCAATGGGCCGGCCGCGTTCCAGCAATCCGACCAGATGCCTGTATTCCGACTTCAAGACACTCGCCATACCCTGCTTTTCGCGCGACTTGCGTTGCCAGGAAAAGTCCTCCATCGTAGCGCCCCACTCATAGTCGAGCTGATGCGCACATTCATGATAAACGATATTGGCACCGTCCCGGGGATGCCTGAGGTCATATTCCACCTCTTTCCATGAAAACACGATCACACCCTGATCCCATGACTCGCCGCTTCTGCTCTCCACACCCTCGGTAACAACTCCGTCAACCCCCTCCTCGCTGTAGTGCGCGTGATAGGTGTCCGGATATACCAGGACGGATCTCAGATACGGATAGAGATCGGAAACACCTCCCAACAGCGGCACACACGCCATGGCTGAAATCACCACCCGTTCGAAGTCTCCGAGCTCCATCCCCCCACACCCTTCAAAAATCTTTTCAGCAATAAAATAGCGGATCAACTGCCGGTACCTGTTCCGCTGATCGGCGGTCATTAGCCGATAAAAGGGAATCTGCTCTTGCAAGATTTTCTCCCATGACACAGGAAACGGCTCCTTGTCCAGTTTTTTACGACGAATCGACTGTAACCATCCCATGGGTTTTCCGTGATATTTCTACTGTATTGGAGTGATGCTATAGCTTAGTGCAGCGATTGACCGGTAGAGCAACCGCGGTTTTTCTGTGTGACAGGTGCCGGAACGAGCAATCTCTCAAACAGGGTATCTGGCGCCGGCTCATGCTGCGGCTTTACGGCAAGTCTGCCCACCAGATGCAGCCGGAGTGTAGCCGTCGGTTTTTGGAGCTTTGGCCGAAAACAGCATTCAGGCCATTTCATCAATGTTGCTTGTGACCTCGTAATTATGGTGCGAAATACCTGCAATCTTCCTCTGGCGATCAAAATAAAAATCCATCCGCCCCAGCACGATTCCTGCAAATCCGACCTGGGAAACCCAGGTGCGGCTTCCGTCCGGCTTCTCAAACAGTTCCGGCTGCTCCAGGAAGGTGTGGGTATGGCCGCCAATGATCAGATCAATACCGTCAACCTGTTGCGCGACCACCCGATCACTGACCCGGTCACCGCTGTATCGATAACCAATATGACTCAGGCAAATCACCATGTCGCAGCGGTGGTAGTCCTTGAGCAGGGCGACCATGTCTGCGGCTACCTCAACCGGATCCAGATAGGTCACACCGCGGTGAAGATGCGGCAGAACCAGGTTTTCGAAAGCCACTCCAAGTCCGAAGATACCGATTTTGACTCCGCCGACCTCCCTGATGATGAACTTGTGCACACGGCTTCCCATCCGGGTCGTTCCAAAGTCGTAATTGGACGATACAAAGGGAAATCGGGCCTTGGCCATCACATTCTCAAATCCATCCACCCCGTTGTCAAATTCGTGGTTGCCAATGGTGACCGCGTCGTAACCCATTTTGGTCATTACCTCGAAGTCGAGTGCCCCGTTGTATTTGTTAAAATAGGGCGTGCCCTGAAACACGTCTCCGGCATCCAGCAGCAGGCTGTCGGGATTGTGTGCGCGAAGCTGTTTAATCAGCGTGGCGCGGCGAGCGACCCCGCCCATGCCTGCGTACCTCGGGGCCGTATCGGAGAATGGCTCAATGCGGGCGTGTGTATCGTTGGTGTGCAGGATCGTAATGCGCGACGGATCGGAGCCGAAGGCCGACATGCCGGGCAGGAGTCCGCCCATTCCCATTCCCGCACCCAAAATGGCGGTATTTCGTAAAAAGGTTCTGCGTTTCATGGCACTTGGTTTCGTATTCGCTGATCGGTGTACGGGGCTATCGACTCCATGCCGCGGAGGTATTCGATGATGGCATCACGAATCATGACATCGAGGTCGATGCGTTCCTGCGGATTCCACAAGGTCGGTGAGGCCCCTCCTCCATCCGCCATCCAGTTGTTGGTTGCGATCCAGTACCTGCGCTCCGGGACCACCTCCATGGAGTCTACCAATACATCCCTGGCCCGGCCGTTGTCTATGCGAAAACGGATACCGCTGACCGGCTCACCGTTTGCGGCGGCCAGTTCGTCGACAATCTGGAGAAGCTGCTCACCGGTGACCTTCAGGACGGCAATGTGGTTCTCGAACGGCATCAGCTCATAGATGAGTCTGACGGTGATGTCGCCTTCCGGCAGGGGCACCCGCAGGCCCCCGTTGTTCAGGATGCCGACATGGACTTTCTCCCGCATTTCGGCCGTGGCCCGGTACCGGACGATATCGGCCGTGAGATTGCCCAAAGCGCCCTCCGGGCTACCCCTTTCGAATGAGCCTTCGCTGTGCGTAAGCACCTGATTCATCGTTCGACCCATTTCACGCACATAGGGGTGGATGAACGCGCTCATCGCCTCGTCCTCTTCGATCTCGTCGTCGATATCATAATACACATGCGATTCGCTCCCGGTGTCGGGAACATACTCATGCGCCTGTCTGGTGGTGCTACAGGAACCCAGGAACAGGACGAATGGCAAAAACAGGTATATCAGCCGGGCCGGGCGAACCTGTAAAAACGGAATGGACATAGATAAAGGGGTTATCTGTTGCGCATGCGGTCAAATAAAAGCTGCTGGAACGTAATACTTTGATAGTGGTCCGGTGTGCGGAATTCGATCTCCCGGACCGGCTGCCTGATAATATTTTCAAATTCGAGGACTTCTACAAGCTCCGGATTTGATCCCTGGAAATGTTCGGCGCGCAGCGGAAGTTTCCCCTCATCCAGCCACTCTTCGGCCGGAAATCCCGCCAGGAAAGCGTGACGGGTCAGCCAGCTTTCGGAGAGCATCCCCCAGGGCACGGAAAGGTCATCGGCAATCCAGATATGCCACCGGGACGCCAGGCCGGGAGTGGACGCAATCCATTTTCGGGCGGAGTACCCCTGAACCGAGCCTGTCTCGCCCGAATCCTCAATCACCATTTCCGGAACCTCGTTGCCGCTTTCGGCATTTCCGCCACGCAGGCTCTCTACCATGGTAATCATCTGCCGCAGCTCCTGCTTGTTCATGGTGACGGCTTTCTCATCGGCTGTCAGGAATACGATGGTATCCGTTTTCTGCCTAACCAGAATCCCCCGTGCCCGAACTCCGCCAAGGATTTCAAGTGACCGCCCTCCCGTTCGCTCGATCAGCAGATAGTCGGGGTTCATGGTGAATCTCACCCGCGCAACCTCCTCCCGTTCCCCGCCGTTAACGGTATATGTTACCAGGTGCATGGATCCTTCAAAAGATTCGGGATCGCCGGAAGTGGCTCCGGCTGTGGCGATTGCCGTGGCCGGCAGAAGCGCAGCGATGAAAAGGATCAAGAAGGCCCCGGAGATGCCGTTCATGGATGCGCCGGGATACAGCAGCCGTTTTCGTGTTGTCATGTGTGATGTCATCATGTTCGGTAATGATGCCTGTTGCACCACCATGTGGTCAGCAGCAGGTAACTGTGTCATTCTGTGAGGTCGCGAAACAGGGGTTCTGTTGCTTTGTGGATCCATCCGCCGCCGATTACATCATCGCCTTCATAGACTACCAGCGCCTGACCGGGAGTGATCGCCGACCGTCCTTCCGGGAACCGGACGGTGAGTTCATCCTCGCCGGTTTGTGTCAGAAATCCGGGCTCGCCCAGGTCGTTGTAGCGGATGGCGGCATTGACCGGCATCTCCTCTTCGGCGATTTTGTCGTATTTGCCCATCACAATGTTGCGCGCAACAGCCGTTGTGTTGATCAGATCGGACTCCTCCCCGATCGTGATGGTATTGGTTTCGGGATCGATATTGGTGACATAAACCGGCTTACCCATGGCCAGATGAAGCCCCCTGCGCTGACCTATCGTGTAAAACGGATACCCTCTGTGCTTTCCCACCACCTTTCCGTGACGATCAACAAACAGTCCGCCTTCCACTTTTTCCTGCAGGCCATCGACACGGTCGCGCAGGAAACGACGATAGTCGTTATCCGGCACAAAACAGATTTCGTAGGAATCCTTTTTTTCGGCGACATTAAACAACTCGTAGTCAGCGGCAAACTTGCGGATCTCGGATTTGTGGAAGCGGCCAAGCGGAAATCGTGTTCGGGCCAGATGGTCCTGGTGAACGCCCCAGAGGGCATAGGACTGATCCTTGTGGCGATCTTTTCCACGGGAGATCACATAGCGGTCATTTACCTCTCTGACATTGGCATAGTGTCCGGTGGCAATGAAATCACACCCCAGCTTGTCGGCCCGTTTGAGCAGCGCGGCCCATTTGATATGCGTGTTGCAGAGCACACAGGGATTGGGGGTTCTCCCCTGCATGTACTCCTCAACGAACCGGTCGATTACCCAGTCGCCAAACTCATCGCGGATATCCACGATGAAATGGTTGAAGCCAAACCTGGTGGCAATTTCACGCGCGTCATTCATCGACTCGAGCGTACAGCAACCGGTCTCCTTGTTGGATTTACCGCCGCTTTGTGCGTAATCCCACGTTTTCATGGTGATACCGATCACTTCGTAGCCCTGCTCACTGAGCATCACAGCGGCAACCGAGGAATCCACCCCGCCGCTCATGGCTACCAGTACGCGTCCTTTGGAACTCATATTACCTTCTAAAATCTTTTAATTACCAGCTTGAAATCTGAACGGCCTGTGAAACGGCCTGGAGCTAACACCGCTGCCGTGCCTTCCGGACTGGCGACATCGTCGCATGTGTCACAATTCGACCCCGGATTCCATTTTGCCGTCTGCCGCCATCATATCCGGCTGCATCAGCTTGCCTTCGGGCACGTTCACCTCTTATGGCGACTGTGCATTTCAGACAAAAAACTGAATTTTCACAAGATACCGTTTTTTCACACCACGGTAAACGCATCACTGCGCATTTTAGTTTTTGGGGGATGGGGTGAGCGCTTCAGCTGATACAAGTGATTGCACATCGGCGGGCCATTGCGATCGGAGCACACGCATGGTGAGCAGTGCAGCTGATCAATGCTATTGCAGCAGTACCTCTTTCACCGATGCGATATCGGCTTCCACCGGAATTGATTTTTTCTGCATGGAAACAAGTCTGGAGAGACGCTCCGGCGTCTTCAGTGCCCCTGGAATGAGTGCTTCTATGGTATCCGGAAATTTCGCCGGGTGGGCGGTTGACAAAATCAGTCCCTGTTCCTCCGGGCGCAGATGTTCCCTGCATCCCAGATACCCTACCGCCGTATGCGGATCCATAATGTACCGGTGCTCTTTCCAAACCTCGGAGATAGCCTGACCGGTCCGGCGGTCATCGAACCAGGCTCCCCGGATATCCCTCGCCATCTCCTCATGGTTGTTGCCATAGAGGCTCAGCATACGGTCGAAGTTGCTGGGGTTTCCGACATCCATGGCGTTCGAAATGGTACGAACCGACGGTTGCGGGTGGAAATCGCCCTTCTCGAGATAGTCGGGCACAATGTGGTTGATATTCGTGGCGGCTACAAAGCGGGAGACGGGGAGTCCCATTTTAAAGGCCAGCAACCCGGCGGTCAGATTCCCGAAATTGCCGCTGGGAACCGAGCAGAGTATGGGAGGCTGACTGTTTCCGTCCGTGAGCAGTCCCGCCACCGCATGGGCATAATAGGTCATTTGAGGCAGCAGCCGCGCGATATTGATGGAATTGGCGGTAGTGAGCTGCTTCGAGGACCGGATGTCGGGATCGGCGAATGAGGCTTTTACGAGCCGCTGGCAGTCGTCGAACGTGCCGTTCACCTCCAAAGCGGTGATGTTCTCGCCGAGGGTAGTGAACTGCTTCTCCTGCAGGGGGCTAACCTGTCCGCCGGGATAGAGCACAAACACCTCGATTCCCGGAGCCTTGTAAAAGCCCTGCGCCACGGCTGCGCCTGTATCGCCGGAGGTTGCGGTGATGATAGTAAGCCGGGTGCCCTGCTGCTGCGCGATCACCGACAGCATCGCCGCCATGGTTCGTGCGCCGAAATCCTTGAAAGCGAGTGTCGGACCGTGAAACAGTTCCAGAACATGGGTTCGCTCGTCAAGTGAGACCACGGGCGCGTCGAAGGTAAATGCCCGGTCGACAATCTCCTCCCGCTGCTCGTCGGTGAAGTCCTCTTTCAAAACATGGTGGAACAGGTTGCGGGCGGTATCGGCAATCGTGCCCCCCTTGAGGCCGTACCAGAAGGAAAACGGGAGCTGTGGCAGCTGCTGCGGCATGAAGAGTCCGCCGTCCGGTGCCAGCCCCTGCCGCACCGCATCCTGGAAACTTGTAGATACCGACGGATCGCCGGTGCTGTAAAGTCGCATTGTTCAACCGTAAATTAATGAGTTTGTTGGGCCGGCATTTGTCACCGGTGCCGGGGGGCAGCCACATTCTTCAAGCGTGCCGGCGGAAAGCGGACTGCGCGTCTCCATCCCTCCGTTAAAACTCCGGCGCCACGGGCTCTTCTTCCGGAGCCAGTACAATAGGGCCGCTTCGATTCACCGGCGAAACGTAAATATCACTTTCGAGCTGAAGTTCGGAGAAGGCCTGTTTCATCGCCAGCCCGACCTCCCTGGCCTGTTCCGCGGAGGTGCTCAGTGCAAAAACGGAAGGGCCGGAACCCGATATACTGCATCCCAGCGCGCCGGAATCCAGTGCCGAAGCTTTCACCTTGTCAAAGCCGGGGATCAGCAGCGATCGCACCGGTTCGAAAATAATATCGTTCAGCGACCGGCTGATGAGCGGGAAGTCGGCCTTCGAGAGTCCGGCGATCAGGCCGGCCAGGTTACTCCACTGGATTACGGCATCCTGGAGTTTGATATGCTTCCGGAGGATGCGGCGCGAGTCCTCGGTTCGAAGCTCGATATGCGGATGCAAAATCGTGCAATACAGATTCTCCGGGAAATCGACGGGTATCACATCCAGCGGACTGTAACTGCGGATGAGTACAAATCCGCCCAGCAGGCCGGGCGCGACGTTGTCGGCATGCGGTGATCCGCAGGCCAGCTCCTCGGACTTGATGGCAAACGGCAGCAGTCCGGCACGGTCCAGTGGCTCCTCCAGCAGCATATTCACTGCAAAAAGGGCGGCCACGGAACTGGCGGCGCTGGAACCGAGTCCGCTTCCCAGCGGCATGCGTTTGTGCAATACGATATCCACCCCCTGGCGCGAACCGAGGTGCTCCAGCATCGCGATAACCGCGACCCCGGCCGTGTTCTTTTCCGCCTCACGCGGCAGCCGTCCGCCGTCGCCGGTCACATCCAGGATGCGCACTCCCGGGGTGTCGCTCAACTCCGCTTCCACGATATCGCCGGGCTGGTTGATGGCAAACCCGAGGGAGTCAAAGCCACAGGCCACATTAGCCACGGTAGCCGGTGCGAACACGCGAATTCGTTTTGTTTTCACTTCACTCATAACACAGAACCGGTCGCAACGGACCGGTTTCTTCAACAAGGTTACTTGATTACTTTCAAAATATCACAGAGAATACCGTTGGCGGTCACCTCGGGCCCTGCTCCCGGACCTCTGATCACCAGCGGGCTGTCGGAATAGGCCATGGTGGTAATGGTCACCATATTCTCGGATCCCTGCAGGCCGCTGGTCGGGTGTTCGTCACTGACGGGTGTCAGCGCGACCTTCAGGTGGTCATCGTCCATGGTAGCCAGATACCTCAGGTGCCTGCCCTGCCTGCGGGCCTTCTCCAGCAGCGCTTCAAACTGCGCGTCATACGCTTTCAGCCCCTCCAGAAACTCTTCAGGCGTCATTTCGCCGCGCAGATCCTCGGGCACCAGGTTTTCCACGGAGATATCATCCAGCGAAACCTCCTTGCCGGTAATCCGGGCAAGGATCAGCAGTTTACGGGCCGCGTCCATGCCGTTCAGGTCATCGCGCGGATCGGGTTCGGTATAACCGTTTTCCCTGGCCACACGCACCAGCTCGCTGAATGGCCGGGAGCCGTCGAAGTTGTTGAACAGGTAGCTGAGCGTTCCGGAAAACACCCCTTCAATGCGCGTTACAATATCGCCGGTAGAAACGCGGTCGGTCAGCGACTGGACGAACGGAAGGCCGGCACCGACATTGGTCTCGTACAGATAGCGGGTCTCGCTGTCGCGGGCCATGTCCGACAACCTTTGGAAGATCTCGCAGGAATCGGTGTTGGCTTTTTTGTTGGGTGTGACTACCGCGATGCCCTGTACCAGAAATCGTTCATACCACTGCGGGATGGATTCGCTCGCGGTCGCGTCCACAATAATGGTATTGGGTGACTGATGCCTGGCGACATGCTTTAACAGTGCCGCGATATCGGTTTCATCCGGCGACGCATCCAGCGCCTTCTGCCAGTCGTCGGTAAAGATGCCGTCTTCGGTGAGCAGCATTTTACGCGAGTTGATGATACCGTTGATCCGCAGATCCAGATAGCGTTTGTTGAGGAAGTCGTCATACCGCTCGAAGATATCGTTGATGAGCCGCTTGCCGATCAGGCCCGTTCCGATCACGTAGATGTGGGCGGTCTTCCGCGCTCCATAGAAGAAGGCATCGTGGATGACGCGCAGGGCTTTGCGCTTTTCCGACCTGCGGATAACCGCCGAGATGTTAAGCTCCGACGACCCCTGCGCGATTGCCGAGATATTGATGCGGCTGCGGCCGAGCGCCTGAAACACCATTCCCGCTATTCCGGGGGTTTGCCGCATGTTCTCTCCCACAACGGCGATGATACTGAGGTCTTCCTCAATAACAACATCGGCCACCCTGCGAACCGCCAGCTCATGCTCCAGCTCCTTGTAGAGCAATTGACGCGCTTTTTCCGCGTGCTGCGGCATCACCGCCAGGCAGACCGAGTGCTCCGAGGAGGCCTGGGTAATCAGGATGATGTTGATTTTACCCGCGGCCAGGGCGCCGAAAATTCGCTGGGCGATACCGGCCATCCCGACCAGTCCGCTGCCCTGAATCCGGATCAGCGCCACATTGTCGATCGATGAAATGCCTTTGATGATGTGGTCGCGGCTGGTGTCGTGCCTTCCGACCACGGTACCGGGAAATGCGGGGTTGAGCGTGTTCTTGATGCGGATGGGGATATCGCGCCGCATGGCGGGTTCAATCGTCGGGGGGTGGATGACTTTGGCACCGAAATGGGAAAGCTCCATCGCCTCCTCGTAGGAGAGCACATCCATCGAAAACGCTTCACGCACGGTCTTGGGATCGGCGGTAAGCACGCCGTCCACATCGGTCCATATTTGCAGTTCGTCGGCATCCAGTGCCGCCGCGAACAGCGAGGCGGTGTAGTCGGATCCGCCCCGGCCAAGGGTGGTGGTGATCCCGCGGGGATCGGCGGCAATAAAACCGGTTACCACCTGGAGTTTCTTGCGGGAAGCATAATGGGTGCGAATGTTGGCAAGAGTCTTGTCCATATCCACTTCGGCATGACCGAACTGATCGTCGGTGACAATCACCTTGCGCGCATCCAGATAGTCGCAGTCGATCCCTTCGCGCTGGAAAGCGAGCTGGATAATATAATTCGAAAGGCGCTCCCCGAAGCTGGTGATGAAGTCCATGCTTCTTGGGGTCAGTTCCCGGATCAGATAGACCCCTTGCAGGATGTCTTCCAGGTCGTTGAGCATGAACTTGACACCGGCAATCGCCTGGCTCTGCTCGGATGCGGTGAGCAGCTTGCGAATGGTATCAATATGACGCGCTTCCAGCCTGCCGAGCTCGGCGGTGTAGGAGTCGTCGCCGCGCCCGGCCAGTTCGGCCATGGCGATCAGCTGATCGGTGACTCCCTGAAACGCTGAAAAAATGACGGCCTGGCAATGTTCTTTTTCGACCGCTTCCGGAAACCGGGAGGCGATATCCCGGATGCGTTCGGGTGTTCCCACAGAAGACCCGCCAAACTTGAAAACTTTCATCAGTAAATAATGTTATGATTCTTGCGGATAAAAAAGGTGTACGTCTGAATACCTCCAACATCGCGCCGGGTGGTACAGCAGTCCGGCGTAATTCAGCAAAACAATCTGATTTCTACAGGGATCCTCAGTACCAACCCTGTTGCTGCAGGAGAGATGGCACAAGTGGGGAAGTTACAAATAAATGGAGGAAAATTCGCATCAATTAAGACATTGCCCTGCGCCCTCCCGCCATCGTACCGATCAAAAATAGAGATAGGGTTTCCAGGTCTCGTGCACATTGCCGTAAAAGGCCCTCAGATAGATGATATGGTTGGGCCGAAACGGTTTGGCAAGCAGCTTCATGCCGGCTTCCCTGGGAGTCCGGTTACCTTTTTTGTGGTTGCAGCTGGTACAGGCGGTTACCAGGTTTTCCCAGGTGTCGGTTCCGCCGCGGCTCCGCGGTACGACATGATCGATGGTCAGCTTCTCCGTTGAATGACAGTACAGGCAATGGTTGTTGTCGCGTTTCAAAATATTTTTACGCGAAAGGACGATGTTTTTGAAGGGAATACGGGCGTAACTGCGGAGGCGTATGACCGACGGATAATCGTATTCCATGCGGATCGTGCGAATCTTTTTCCTGGGATAGTCGTGAAGGAGCTCCGCTTTTTCAAGCAGCAGCAAAACCATGGACTTCTTTACATTGCAAACACTTAGGGGCTGATAATCCTGGTTGAGGACCAGTACATTTCCGTTGAGTAGCATAACAAGTCATTCCATCCCGTAGCGATCAGGCCTTCAGAAAACGGGCATATCAAAGCCGTCACCATGTTTCCTGTTCATTTTTTTCAAGGTTTCGAAATAATATCGAAAAGCGTACTATTTGATGCAAATGAACATTTGTTGATACAAATGCACATTTGACAGGCTTTCTCTTTCGCATTCGCTTGGTATATTTCCACCTCGAACCGGTGTTAATCCTATAAACACAAAAACGGTACACCCATGACCTCCCAGGAAAAGATCTCCAGTTCGCCATATTACAAGGAACCGGGACCGGCACTTGACCGGGAAAGCCCGTTTGAATCGATGATGGAGCGTTTTCGCTTTGCCGCCCGAATTCTGGAGCTCGAGGAGGGTATGTTCCAGTATTTGTCCAATCCCGTAAAGGCGGTGACCGTCTCCATCCCCATCATCATGGATAACGGACAAATCAGGGTGTTTGAGGGGTACCGTGTCATACATGACAATGTCCTGGGGCCATCCAAAGGAGGCCTGCGGTTTACCCCTACCGTCACCATCGATGAAGTTAAAGCCCTGGCAGCCTGGATGACCTGGAAATGCGCGGTGGTGAATGTCCCGTTCGGCGGAGCCAAGGGGGCGATTCGCTGCAATCCGAAAGAACTCTCCATGCGTGAACTGGAGCAGATCACCCGGCGCTATACGGCCGAACTGATCGAGGTGATCGGCCCGGACCGCGACATCCCGGCTCCCGACATGAATACCAATGAACAGGTGATGGCCTGGATCATGGATACCTACAGCATGCATGCCAGACGCACCGAAACCGCCGTCGTTACCGGCAAACCGGTGATACTGGGCGGATCGAGAGGCAGGAAGGAAGCCACCGGCCGGGGTGTAATGACTGTCACGCTGGCCGCCCTAAAGGAATTGGGCATTCTGGTCGATAAATGCCGTGTTGTGATTCAGGGTTTCGGCAATGTCGGTTCCGTGACGGCGCGGCTGCTCAGTGAACAGGGAGCGCGCATCGTCGGCATAAGTGATGTCTCAGGCGGGTATTACAAGCCGGACGGTATCCCTGTTGAAGAAGCGCTGAACTACATCCGCAATAACGGCGGTACGCTCAGAGGCTTCGACAAGGCGGAAAATATCAGCAACGAGGAGCTTCTGGAGCTGGAATGTGATGTTCTCATTCCAGCGGCTCTGCAGGATCAGATCAACAAACGCAATGCCTCCAGGATCAAATGCAAGGCCATTGTCGAAGGAGCCAACGGTCCCGTTACCGCAAACGCCGACAACATCCTTGAGAAGAACGGGATTCTGGTGATTCCCGACATTCTGGCCAATGCAGGCGGTGTGACCGTCTCCTATTTTGAGTGGGTGCAGGACCGGCACGGCTATTTCTGGTCGGAAGAGCGGGTTAACGAGCGCCTCAATCGCATGATGACGGACGCCTTTAACACCCTGATGGATGTTCGGCACGAATACGGTATCACCCTGCGCCAGGCCGCCTATGTCTATGCTATTAAAAAAGTTTCCGAAACGCTCCGCATCCGGGGCATATATGCCTAACCATATTCGCAGATGGGCCAAAACTTTTCACTGACGCTGCTTTCCGACCTTGAAGAAATCGACAGGGTTACCGCTTTTGTGGAGCAGCTCACCCCCGTTGTTGGCTGCGACAGCGATGCCGAACACCGTATCATGCTGGCGCTTACCGAAGCCGTTACCAACGCCATCCTCCATGGAAACCGGCAGCAGCGATCACTGCCTGTTGAAATTACCGCATCCGTTGATGCCGCCCGGCTGCGGCTTACGGTCCGCGATCAGGGAAAGGGCTTTGACCCCAACCGCATACCGGATCCCAGAAGCAAGGAGAATCTGCTTAAATCGAGTGGAAGAGGGGTGTTGCTGATGCGGGAGCTGGCCGACAAAGTCACCTACACGGAAAACGGCCGATGCGTTGAACTGACCTTCAACCGTAACAGCAAATAGAGTTTAGCCGATTAATGCGTAACTTTCCCGATTATAACTGAATTGTACGCTGAACCGACATGGCAAAGGAAACGGACGCAAGAGCAAGGATACTGATCGTCGAAGACGAGCTCATCATTGCTCAAAATCTTAAAATCCGGCTGGAAAAGCTCGGCTACGGCGTTACCGATATCACTATCGACGCCGAAGAGACCCGAACGTCGCTGGCCCGGGAAGTACCGGACCTGGTGCTCATGGACATTGCCCTGTACGGGGGCAACGACGGGGTTATTCTGGCGAAATGGATCGACAAAAACTACAAAATTCCGGTAATTTTTGTCACATCCCATACCGACAGCTCTACTTTTGAACGCGCCAGCAAGAGCATGCCCTATGGCTATCTCATCAAGCCGTTCAACCCCAAAGAGCTGTACAATGCCATCGAGCTTGCGCTGCAACGCCACAAGCTGCTTCGACAGCTCTCCTCGAGCTCACATCTTCTGGGCTCGGTACTGCAAAGTATCTCCGATGCCATTGTGGTGACCGACAAGCAGAGGAACATCCTCTACATGAACGACTCGGCCTGCAAGCTGCTGCAAGTGCGGTTCCAGGATACCGGAAAAATGACCGTTGACGAGCTTCTCCCCTTTCAGAACCCGGACGATGGGCAGGCTCCGGAGGAGTGGAATCTTGCCAGGGTCCGCGACTATGAAGAGGTCGAGTTTGAGTGCCGGCTGGATATCCGGGGGAGAAAAACCTTTCAGCAGGTCCGGCTGTCAAAACTGGAAAATCGGATTCAGTCGGATGTTCCGGACGGTTACCTGGTTGTGTTGCGTGATGTCACCCGCCGGAAACGGTCGGAGAGCATCATCCTCAATATCGCCGAAGCGGTATCCGGTGAAATCGGGGATGCCTACTTTCAGCGGCTGACCGGCCAGATTACCGAAACCCTGCAGGTCGATTTCTGTTTTTTGGGAATTGTCGATCAGGATCATCCGGAATTCTGTACCATTGCGGCAATGGGATCGCGCATACCCGATTCTCCGAAACCGGCCCGATTCCCGCTTTCCGGATCTTTTACCGAACTGGTGCTTTCCCGCAATGAATCCGTAGTTTGCCAGAATAACGCCGGCTCCCGATTTCCTGACGACACCCTCATTACGGACCTGAAAATTGACGGGTTTGCCGCACTCCCTCTGATATCGGGCGACGGCCGCACCGTCGGCGTGATCGCGGCCCTTAACATGGGCGAGCTTGAAATGATGAATATGCAATCCTCTGTGCTGCAAATATTTGCCAACCGGGCGGCTGCGGAGATCGAACGGCAGCGCTATGAGGAGAATATCATCGCCGAAAGGAACAGGGCAAATGAGATGAATACCCTGAAAAACAACTTTCTATCGAATCTCAGCCACGAGGTACGCACCCCGCTGAACAGCATCATCGGCTTCTCTTCGCTGCTGATAGAAGAACTGGACGATGAAGAACAACTCAAGTTCCTGACATACATCACGGATGGAGGAAAGAGGCTGCTTCAAACCATCAACGATCTCCTGGATATATCACTTCTGGAATCGAAGCCCGGCGGGTTGCAGTTCCACGAAATCGATCTTGCCGCGGAAATACGAGAGACGGTGGGGATGATGCAGAATGAGGCGCGTGACAAGGACCTCACCATCGGCTACCCGGATGAAGACCGTGATATTCGAGTCATGGGGGACCATCACATGGCCGGACAGGTTCTTCGCAAAGTCGTCGGAAACGCCATCAAATTCACTGAAGAAGGTTCGGTAACCATTGAACTCGATACAGCTTCGCGTGAAAACGGGAACTACGTTCTTGTGTTGGTCAAGGATACCGGTATCGGTATTGATACCGATTTCATCCCTCATGTATTTGATGAATTCAAACAGGAGAGCCGGGGGATGGCACGCAAGTACGAAGGCGTCGGCCTGGGACTGACCATCGCCCGGAAGATGATGCACCTGATGGGCGGATTCATCGAGGTAGAGAGCGAAAAAGACAAAGGCTCGGTTTTCACACTCTGTTTTCCTGCCGCCAATTAGTCCGGTTCCATTTTGCGGCGCGTACGAATAGACGCAGCCGTTTCGTCGCCGGGAGCAGGGTCATTTTTGTCCGGACACCTCTTCCATTCTGGCCAGATTATCCTGGACGCGCAGAGCCTCAATCACCTCCGAAAGATCCCCCTTCATCACCGCATCCAGGTTGTACAGCGTAAGGCCGATGCGATGGTCGGTCAGTCTCCCCTGCGGAAAATTGTAGGTCCGGATTTTGGCGCTGCGGTCGCCGGTGGATACCTGGTTCTTGCGTTCCGCCGCCCGTTCGGCGTGCTTCTTCTCGATTTCCTGCTCATACAGTTTGGCTCGCAGCATGGCCAGGGCCTTGTCACGGTTCTTGTGCTGGGACCGTTCCTGCTGGCAGGTTACCACGACACCCGAAGGCACATGGCGGATCCTGACCGCCGAATCGGTCGTGTTAACATGCTGTCCTCCCGCGCCGCTGGCCCGATAAGCCTCAAACTCCAGATCAGACGGATTGATGGTGATATCCACTTCCTCGGCCTCGGGCAAAACCGCCACGGTGGCCGCGGAGGTATGAACCCGCCCCTGAGATTCGGTCTCAGGCACACGCTGCACACGGTGTACGCCACTTTCGTATTTCATCTCCGCAAAGACATCGGTCCCTTCCAGTTTGAATACCACATCCTTGAATCCTCCCTTCTCGGACTCGTGCAGGTCCATGAGCTCCAGCTTCCACTTTCGCTCATCGGCGTAGCGCCGGTACATGTCAAACAGATTACCGGCGAAAATGGCCGCCTCGTCACCGCCGGTACCGGCACGGATTTCCACAATGGCGTTTTTTGAATCTTCAGGGTCTTTCGGAATCAACGACAGCCGAATGCCATCTTCCAGCTTCCTCATCCGTTCGGTAAGCTCCTCCAGTTCCTCCCGGGCCATCTCCGTAAGCTCGGGGTCCTCATTCTGCTCAATAACTTCCCGGTTCCCGCTCACCTGATCCCGCAATTCCTTCCACTCCTCATAGGCCTCCACATAGGGCTTGAGGTCGCTGTGCTCTTTGGTCACCTCCGCCAGCTTCCGGGGCTGCTCGTAAATGGAGGGGTCACTCAGGGCCACCCCAAGCTCTTCATAGCGGGATTTTAATTGGGCAAGTTTGCTGTCGATATCCATGCAGTTGTTGCGTTTCGAAATTTCTGAGACGGTAACGAAAAATCCTTCCGGATTTTCTACCTGATTTACGTTATTTTTATGGCGTCTGAACAGATACGTAGACCCGGGCCTTCCGGCGTGACCGGCAAAAAAAACCAGGGCCCGGCAGCGACGACACGGCGGCTTCCGCGTAACCCGTCCCATCCGGGTGGATGGCCGATATACCCGCTGAACCGGATCCGTTAATCTTGTAAAATAGGGATAATATCCGCTTTATTCTGTACCGATCATGAATAATTCGCTTGAGGCAAACACGATTGTCGGATTTCTGGGCGCAGGCCAGCTGGCACGGATGTCGGCTGCCGCCGCTTTCAGAATGGGGCTGAGGTCGGCTGTTTACTCCGGTGCTGCGCAGGGTCCGGAGGATCCGCAGCGGGAACCGTTGGAGTGGATGACACCGATCCGCCATCCCGGCCGGTTCGACGAGGAACTGGCGCTCATACGCTTTGCCGAATCGTGTGATGTGGTGACGCTTGAGAACGAGTTTCTGGACGGAGCGCTTCTGCACCGTGTCCGTGCAGCATCCGGCACCCCCATCTACCCCTCTCCGGAGTCCTTCATGCAGCTGGAGTCAAAGTGGCTGGAAAAGGAGACGTTCCGCAGGGCGGGCATCCCCGTAACTCCCTGTTCCATAATTAACGAGCCGGCCGATATGCAGGCCTTCGCCGACACGCATGGCCATCCTTTCGTGCTGAAGTCCTCCAAAGGCGGCTACGACGGCTACGGGAACATCACCGTCTCGGCAGAGACGGAACATCTGAAGGCATTCCGGTCACTGGGCGGTGACAAGGGCCGGGAACTTATCGCCGAAGCGTTTATTTCGTTTGAAAAAGAGCTGGCGGTCCAGGTTGCCCGCAACCACACCGGATCGGTGGTCTATCCCTGCTGCGAAACCATCCAGAAAAACCACATTTGTAAAACCGTGATCGCGCCTGCGGCCATTGGCAGTGCCACGGCGACCCGGGCATGTGAAATGGCGCTCGCCGCTACCGAAGCCATTGACGGCACCGGACTCTTCGCCTTTGAATTTTTTCTGACTACCGACGGCGAGCTGCTTTTGAACGAATCGGCGCCCCGCCCCCACAATTCGGGGCATTATACCATTGAAGGGTGCATTACGTCACAATTTGAGAATCATATCAGGGCGGTGCTCGGACTGCCGCTGGGTGCTCCCGATATGCGCAGGCCTGTAGCGGTCATGGAAAACCTGCTGGGCAGCCACGACCGTCCGGCCCGTGTGGATGGCGCCGAGGGCGTATGGATGGAGAAAGATGCCCATCTGCATATTTACGGCAAGGAACAAAGCCGGAAGGGCCGCAAAATGGGCCATATTACCGTGCTTGGAGACGACCACGAAACCACCATTCAAACGGCGGGAAGACTGGCCGGTACGGTGGAAATCTGATAACCGGCACGGATTTATCCGGCCGACACTGTTTACCGCATTTTTCCGATACGCGTTCCGGCAATTTCGCGGGGGCCTTGGAAATACAACGATCTTGCACATCAGTCCTATGAACTCATCAACACCGGATACAACCAAATTACCCAGGGTAGCCGTGATTATGGGCAGTGACTCCGACTGGCCGGTTATGAAAGCGGCAGCGGAAATCTGCGAGCGCTTCGGCGTCCCGTACGAGAAAGCGGTGGTTTCGGCGCACCGCACACCCGAATATATGGCGCAATATGCCGGGGAAGCCCGTGATAACGGGGTCGGAGTAATCATTGCCGGAGCCGGCGGCGCGGCCCATCTGCCAGGCATGGTTGCGGCTCACACCACTTTGCCGGTGATCGGTGTGCCGGTATCGACTCGTCATCTGAAGGGCATGGACAGCCTCCTGTCGATTGTCCAGATGCCCCGGGGCGTTCCCGTTGCAACGGTGGCCATCGACAACGCGATGAACGCCGGACTCCTGGCGCTGCGCATGCTTTCGGTGTTCAGCACAGACTTGGCCGAAAAGCTGGAGGCTTTTCACACCGAACAGCGGGAAGAGTCTCTCAACAAGAGCTCGAACCTGGATTAAAACCGGTGAAAGTGGCTATCTGACCGGCGCCCGTATCCGAAATGATCCCGGTACGGTTTCCAGAAAACGGGCACAGAAAGTGCCATTCGTCCGGAGACACCGGAGAAAGGCGGTTCAGCTGAAGACCGCTTTCACCCGGTCGAAGAGATTGTTCCGTGCATCTTTGTGGAGTTCAGGGTCAAAGTTGCGGGATTTTCGGAACGACTCCATTTTCTTTTTCTCTTCTTCGCTCAGTTTGGCGGGTACGAACACATGTACACGGACGTACTGATCCCCGAACTTGCTCGAGTTCAGCCCTTTGATCCCTTTTTCACGCATCCGCAGCATTTTGCCCGGCTGGGTGCCGGGTTCGATCTTGATCCGGGCTTTTCCCTTTAACGTCGGCACTTCGGTGGTAAGCCCCAGCGCGGCATCGGGAATACTGAGGTTGAGTTCGTAGAAAATATCATCGCCTTCCCGCGTGAAATGCTCATGCTCCTTCTCCTCGATCAATACGATAAGAGTACCGGCCTCACCGCCGCGAATTCCGGCATGCCCCTGTCCGCGCAGGCTGATGTAGTTGCCCTTGGTCACGCCGCTGGGAATCTGAACCTTAATGTTTTCTTCGCCTTTGATACGGCCCTCGCCACTGCATGCCTTGCATTTGTTCCGTATTGAACGGCCTTCGCCGTGGCAGGTGGGGCATGGCTGAACATTTACAAACTGCCCGAACATGGTGCGGCTGACTTGCCGGACTTCCCCCACACCGTTGCAGGTTCCGCAGGTCATGAAATCGTCTTCGGTTTCCGCGCCGGTTCCGCTGCACGTATCGCAGGTGACATGTTTCTTCACCTTCAATTCACGTTCGGTACCGAATGCGATCTCTTCAAGGGTCAGTTTGAGCTGCAGTTTCATGTCATCGCCGGGTCGTCCGGTTCCGGAACGCCTCCGGCTCCGGCCCTGTGAGCCACCCATTCCTCCGCCAAAGACATCTCCACCGAAAATATCACTGAAGCGGCTGAAGATATCATCGAAACTGAAGTCCTCGAAATCGGCACCAAATCCACCGGCACCTGACATTCCCGCGTGGCCGAACTGATCGTAGCGCGCTCTTTTTTCGGGGTCTTTCAAAACCTCGAATGCCTCGGCGGCATCCTTGAACTTCTTTTCGGCGTCCGGGTTGTCCGGGTTGCGGTCGGGGTGGTACTTCATGGCGAGCTTGCGATAAGCCCGCTTCAGCTCGGTTTCGTTGGCCTGTTTGCTGACACCCAGAACTTCGTAGTAATCTCGTTTCGACATCTTGCGGATTTTGTTAGCTATTCATGGCGTTTTACCGGCTGCTGAAGGCGATGTGGCACCAGGCGAAATTCGCCGCTGCCGGCGTGTTAACTGAGCGAACCGTGCTGTTACTGGCTCACGATTACTTTGGCATGCCTGATCACGCGGTCACCGATTCTGTAACCCGGCTCCATGACCTGAAGCACCGTGTTGGTCTCTACAGAGTCGTCGCCGGCCGGCTGACTGAGCATGGCATCGTGGCGATCCACATCAAACGGAACGCCTGTCTCTTCAATAGGTTCTACATTATACTGCTCAAGTACCCGGTCGAAGTTGTTCATCATCATTTTGAGCCCTTCGACAAAACCGGAATCGACCTGCTGCCTTTCGGCGGCTTCCAGACTCCGTTTCAGATCTTCCCGGATGGGCAGAAAGCGACTGACGGCATCCACGCGGGCATCCTCAAACATGACGGCCTTCTCTTTTTGGGTTCGCCGCTTGAGGTTCTCAAATTCTGCCGCCTTGCGCAACACCGATTCCCTGGAGGAGGCCAGCTCTTTCTTGAGCTGTTCCATTTCGGCCTGCAACGCATCCGCATCAACGGTGGTTTCGGATCCGGCGGCCTGCTCATCGGCGGACTCCGCATGGGTTTGATCTCCGGCTTCCCGGTTGGTCTCCATATTCTCTTCCCGGACTTTCGCGGCGCCGTTTTCGGCCTCACCGGCGCTGTTGCTGTTGGATTGCTGATCTTTCATGTTCTCATTCATAACTGTTTCTGCTCAATATCTGTTCACAAGACGGCCCGGCCGTCGTTACTGTTTTGATTCTCCTGAGGAGACGGCTTGCCCCGATGCCTGTACGGCGGGAAGCCATTCCCAATTTTTTACAATTTCAATGGTTTAATACGATGTTCGATGTCCTGATAGTACCCGTGGATTGAATCCTGCCACAGAGTGCATCCCAAAAAACTGAAAACGGTCACGGCACCCGCCGAATATCCCGAGCTGCAATAGGGCTGTTATTAGAGACATCACAGAAAGGGTATGGGGCAAAGCAAATCTCCGATTGTGTCATCCACCTCCGGGACTGTAGACACTGAAACGATTGGCCAGCTGTTCCACCAGAGCGACCATGCGGCTGTAGTTCATTCGGGTAGGGCCGACCAGCCCAATGGTGCCCTTGATCCCTCCGTAGTGGTAATTGGCGGAAACCACGCTGCACTGTTCCACCTGCTGTATCTTGTTTTCCCGGCCGATGCGGATCTGGACTTCCCGGTTGTCGCCTTCACCTTTGTAATCGTCAAACAGGTGAATGATCATATCCTCGTTCTCAAGCAGTTCCACAATTCCCTTGTAACTGCTCAGGTCGTTGAATTCGGGCTGGAGCGCCATGTACTCAACGCCGCCGAAATGGAATTTGCGAAGCTGATGATCGTCGAAAATGGTATCGGCACTGTCGATGAACACGCGGATGAGTCCGGAGTGATCCCGTCCGTCATAATCGGAGAGCATCTCCTTGATCTTGCGGGATATTTCATTCAGTTTGTGACCCTGCAGACGCTCGTTCAGAAACCGGGCTACCCGTTCCAGCTCCCCGGATTCCATTTCGGCCTGCACTTCCACCGAAAAGGTTTTAACGATGCCGCTTTCGATGGTAAGCACGACCAGTACCCGGCTGGAACTGATCGACACCAGTTCGATCTTGCGAAATACGCCCTGGCCCAGCCGGGGAGTTACGACCACGGCAAGCAGGTTGGAGAGACGCGCCAGAATCCGTGCGGCTGACTGGACCGCATCGTCGATGTCACTGGTAAGGTAATTCTGAAGTGTGTCGAGAATCTGCCGCTCCTCCTTGCTGAGCACCGATACCTGCATGAGTGAATTCACATAATGGCGATATCCGTGTTCGGTCGGCACACGACCCGACGAGGTGTGGGGATGATCCAGCAATCCCTTGCTCTCCAGACTGTTCATGGCGCCGCGTACCGTCGCGGAGCTGATGTTCAGCCGATAGCGTTCCACCAGAGTCCGGGATGCGACAGGACTGGCCGTCACAATAAAATTCTGGATGATGCACCTGAGCACCTCCTGCTCACGATTTGTGAGTTCGGGAAAACCGACAATATTCATTTCCGCACCTGTCATCTTGTCTTTTACAGCTTGGCAAGATAATAAAATAACATCTCAAATTAAAGCCCCGAGGGCTTCTCGGCGCCGCTCCTATCCCGCTTCGTTAAAGATCTCGATCATGTTTCCATCGGGATCCGAAATAAACACGAAGCGGCCGTTTTTACGGTTTGACGGGCCGCTCAGAATGGTTACTTCGTTCTCACTGAAGAACTCGGCCAGACGGTCCACCTCTTCGGGCGAATCCACAAAGAACCCGAAATGATCCACCCGGTAGTCTTTGGATGTGGCTTGATACTCGGTTTCGGCCTCAACCAGAACGAGCGAATCTCCCCCGATCCGGTAGACGGTCATGCTCCGACCCATCTTTTTTTCCACCTCGAATCCCAGTATTCCACCGTAAAACTCCTCGGCCTTGGTAATATTGTTCACACGCAGTGTGATATGGTTTAATCCTTTGATTTTAATGTCGCTCATAGGTGATTTTCTTTACATTTTTGCGCTTTTCCGGGGGTCTCCCCGCTGCCGGACTAATATAACAGAATTTTTATTATTTCAGTTTAGGTGATACCTTACGGCATCTTTCCGGCCCCGGCCGGGCTAATACATCATAACCGCGATCGTTTTGGCTACCCTCTATCTTGTGGCAACACCGGTGGGCAACCTTGCCGATTTTTCCCTGCGCTCCGCGGAGGTGCTGAAATCCGTTCATACGATCGCCTGTGAAGACACCCGCACCTCTTCAAAGCTCCTACAACATTACGGTATCACCACGCCTACCGTCTCGTTTCACCAGCACAATGAGCACAAAAAGGTGGACCGGCTCATGGACCGGCTCGACAGCGGACAGGATATCGCACTGATCAGCGATGCCGGCACACCGGGGATCTCCGACCCCGGCTTTCTGGCCTCACGCGAGGCACACCGCCGCGGCCATACCGTCTGCGCCATTCCCGGGGCCTCCTCCGCTACGGTCGCGCTTTCTGCCAGCGGCTTGCCCGGTGACCGGTTTCTGTTTGAAGGGTTTCTGCCGCCAAAAAAAGGGCGGGCATCACGGCTGGATGACATCGCCGATCAGGCCTGCACCGTCATTCTGTTCGAAAGTGTCCACCGTATTGAAAAACTGATGAATGAACTGGCCGACCGCTGCGGGGAAACGCGCATGGCGGCCGTCTGCCGGGAATTGACCAAGCAGTTTGAAGAGATCATCCGCGGCCCGTTGCCCGAGGTGGCTCGAAGAATATCCGAACACCCCCACCTGAAAGGCGAGTTCGTGGTAGTACTCGCCGGAAAAAACTACGAAGAGCAGCAATAGAACATGAGCGCACTTTCTGTATTCTGGAATCACAAATGGGTGGCAAGCGGCACAGCCGGACTCCTGCTCGGTCTCAGCCTCTCTCCGTTTCCCTTTCCGTTTTCCGTGCTGGCCATCGCCGGTTTTGTGTGGCTGTTCCGACTGACCGACCTGACCCGCTCGGCACGGGAGATGGCCTATGTCGCTTACCCCGGCCTTGTGCTCTGGAACCTGATCACCACCTACTGGCTGATGTTCGCCACCGTACCCGGCGGTATTGCGGCGATACTGGCCAACAGCGCCATCATGACCCTCCCGCTCATGGTGATCTGGCACCTGCGCCATACTCCGGTCTCCCGTTATTTTACCGCCCTGGCGGTACCTGCCATCTGGCTCACCTACGAGTTCCTTCACTTCCGCTGGGATCTCTCCTGGCCATGGCTCAGCCTCGGCAACAGCTTTGCCACCGCGCCCTGGCTGGTTCAGTACATAGCCTTCACCGGCCTGCTCGGCATAACGTACTGGATTGTGCTCTCCGCCTGGATGATATACCGCAAATTCCCTTTGGCCGCCATACTTGCCGTGCTTCTGCTGCCCCCGGCCGGCTCGCTGGTCCGGTACGCGGTTCATGATCCGCAGCCCTCTGCTACGGTGGAAGTGGCCGTGCTGCAACCCAACTACGACTCCTACCTCCATCTGGCCGGTTATCCCAACCCCATCGAGCCGCTGCAGGAGCTGCTCGAATACAGCGACGAGATCGTCTCCCCCTCCACTCAGGCCGTATTCTGGCCCGAAAATGCGATTATGGCACTGATCCGCCAGAACTATCCCGGCGAGGCCGACCGCATCATCCAGCGATATGTCAGAGAATGGGACGCCCCTCTTGTTGCCGGTTCGTCGTTTCTGAGGCGCTATCCCGACGGCGAGGCGCCACCGGTCACCCGCGGGGAGTACGGCGGCCGCCCGTTCAATATTTACAACTCCGCACTCGCTTTTTACCCCGACCAAAGCATGGAGTTCTACAAAAAAGCGAAACTGGTGCCCATGGTCGAGCGCATCCCCTTCGTGAACACGCTCAGCCGCATGGATTATTTCGGATGGATCGACTGGTCGCAGGCGGCCATGTTCGGCAAGGGGACGTCGCCCGATCTGTTTGATGTGAACGGCATTCTGGTCCCTGCGCTGATCTGCTACGATTCCGTTTACCCCGACTGGGCCCGGACTTTCGTCCGCAACGGTGCCGGTTTCCTCATGGTCATCACCAACGATGGATGGTGGGGCAACACAAGCGGGCACATCCAGCATTTCGAATTTGCCCGGCTCAGGGCGGTGGAAACGGGCCGTACCGTTCTGCGGAGCGCCAACAACGGGCTTTCGGGGGTGATCCTGGCCAATGGCGATGTCGCTGTAAAAACCGAATACTGGACCCGCGACCGCTTCACCTACGATGTGCCGGTGTATGAGCATCAGACCTTCTATGTGCGCCATGGCGACTGGATCGGCCGGCCAGGCCTGCTGCTCTTTTTAGCCGCGCTCGTGGCCATTCGCCGCATCCGGCGCAACTGATTTGCAGTCACCGAACCTCAGTTGGAACGAATACGCACCTGGATATTAAACCGGATATCCTGATCGGTTCGCGGCAGAATCTGGCTGGATCGCGGCATCAGTTTTACAAAGCTGTATTCGAGTCCGGCGGTTATTGTCTGTGAGAACTGGTATCTCACAGAGGGACGGATCTGCAGCTGGGTGGATCCCTGCTCGTCGGGCCGAGCGGGCCTGACATCGCGCACGGCTCCTTCCGGTGCCCGGAGCGCCTCGGTCACATCGTCATTCAACCGGTACGTATAGGTAATCTCATCACTGTATTCGGTCGTCAAATTGATATCGATCTGATTGTTAAGCTGACGGAAAAACGGTATCCGGAACCCGCGTTTGGAGTACCCGAACGTAAGGGAGAGCCTCTTGACGTTTCTTTCAGTAACGGTGTTATTTGAGAGGCTGATGCTGGTCTGCTTGTTGGTGTTGTAATTTATCTGGGTATTCATGTTGTTGACCCAGCGCATCTGCAAACCCACCAGCGGGGCAAAGTTTCTCTGAAGGCTGATTGAGCGGCTGTCGTAATCGGGCTGGTGATACAGGAACGTGTAGGCATCGATGGCCCTCGGCAGTTCATCCCCCCGGTTGGAATTCAGCTGCCAGCCCTGATTGTACTGCCCGGTATAGCGGTGGTTGATCGTTGCCCGCTGCAGATAACGCTGAATTAGCGGCATGCGGTTTTCCCATCCGGACCACGAGATGTCCCAGTTAGGCAATGGTAATGGCAGAAACCCGCGAACTCCAATGGTTCTGTCGGAAAAACCGAAGTAGGCTTTCCGGAAATCTTTCTCCAGGCTTGCGGCGATAAGCGGGACCTTATCCGCCTCCACGAAGCCGTCCTCATCCCGCAATTCGATTGCATCAAGCGCCCGGTCGACCTGCAGCTCGAAAAGCGATTCATAGCCACCGCCAAAAGCCCAGACGGAGGTGGTTATGTTGCCGGATTCCCGCAGCTCAACAGAAAGGGAGTCTCCGTAAAAGAGTGTTTGGCGTCGCTCTACCGTATCATCCCAGCGGGCAGACCAGTTCAGGTTCACCGAGAGATCGCTGAAGGGCCGCATGCCCGTGCGGACATTCAGGTTGTGAGACTCATCAACGGAAGCCGTAAACGGATAAGCCTCACCGGGCTCCCTGACCCGGATCAGCTGATCCCGGGGAATCTCCTGCCTCAGCCCTATCCGGTATCCGAATGGTGGCGAGAAGTTGCTGTCACCGGTATCGCCAAACATGTAATAGATCTGGGAGTCGCCGGCATATCCCCCCTGCCCGGATCCGCCGCCTCGAGTGTAAGACACATTGATGCTCTGAATGCTCAGCAGCCCGAGCACCATCCGGCGGCCGAAATATCTCATGTCGTCGGAACGCGTCCATTCTGAATCCTGATCGTCCCTGCTTCTGGCCTGATTTCGTTCTCTGCGTTCCCTTTCGGAGGCGCTTTTCGCGTCGCGATACAACGATACGCGCTCAAGCAGGTTTTGTGTGCGCAGTTCGGGGTTCTGCTCAAATGAGAACTGATTCTGGACTGCGGCCCCTCTGCCGGATCCCTCGGCGCTGTTGGTCCATCGAAAGCTCCCCCGGAAGGATGCCGAATAGTTCAGCCAGTCAAGCCCTTCGATTCTGGTGAGGCGTGGCCGCCAGGAAGCAGAGTAGGATTCCTGGTACCGGTCGCGGCGGGGGTTGGCGGCCGGATCAAAAAACCAGCTTTCCAGTGCCGTCAATGTGGGAATGGTCCGGAACTCAGAGCTGAGGGTATCGGCCGGATCCACTTCCCGCTGTCCCAGTTGCTGCAGGTTCAGCTCGGTGGTGTTCGAAAAGGAGGTGGAGATGGACTGGGTCAGGTTGTAATTGACGGATACGCGCGACTCAAAATTAAAGCTGTGCTGCTGCTGCATGCTGAAGTTATCGCCCGCGCCACCGCGTCTCAGCTCCTCGGAATAGCGGCGGGTCATCACCGATTCCAGGTTAACCTGGGAAGGCACATAGGTAAACCCGGTTGTAGAAAACCACTGGAGCACAGGAATGCCGTCAAGAAACGTAAGCGGCCTGACCACATTCACATTTCGGATGTTCAACCGGTAGTTCAATGAGGTGCGGTGGTCCCACTGATCGCGAAACTCCAGGTTGGGATCACTGCGTTCATCCAGATTGTAGACATAGCTCAGGTTGATATTGTCTACGGTATAGCGGAGCAATGTGGACTCGGAGTTACTCTTTGAAATGTTTGTCAGACCGAAGCCATACCGCTGGCTCTGGGTGCGGATCTGATCCAACATCCGGTCGATTTCCAATTCCCGCTCCTCCTCAGTAAGGTCACTGGCGTCAACCGCGTCCTCGAAGTCCGAAAAACGGACATCACCCTGCTGAGGCAGAAACCGGGGTGTCTGCTGGCTGCGCCGTGCCGACAGCTGTAGAGGAATATTCCAGCCGTACCGTTCCGGAAGAAACCGGTGCAAATTGACCTGGGTATTCAGATCGTAGGAGTACATGTCAAACATCTGCCGTTCAATCATACTCTGGTTCAGATGTCCGAAACCGTCGGTTTGCCTGGAGAAACTGGCCCGAACCGTTGCCAGGTCGGCCAGCCGTATGGTGGTTCTGAAATTGGCCCCCCATCCCTTCTGATCCTCAAATCCGGAAACGCGCAGCTCATTGACCCACAATTCGGCGTCCAGTGACGGCCGTCCGACGTTCGATGTCACCGTGCCGTTCTGGCTGCTGCCGTTATCATGCGGGTTTCGGATACCGATACCGATCTCTCTGACGCCCCCCAGCGAAGGGTTGCCTACCACCGCGATAACCGCCCCCGGCGGGGCATCCTGAACCAGGTCGGTGCGTTCGTACAACTCTTCGAGCGACACTTCCTCCAGATTTCTCGCCTGCTTCAGGGCGTTCAGCGACGAAAGCACGATGTTTACGCTGTTGGAATCGGGAATCCAGATGCGATCCGTTTCATTGGCCAGCACCGAGCTTTCCGGATCCATGTTCAGCGGCGTGAAGTTGAAATTGGGGTCGGTCGGCGAAACCGGCTGCCGATATTCGTAATAGTTATTGGAGAGGTCGTTGCCCAGCCGGATAACCACCTCCACATCCGACCGGCGATCATATCCTTCTCCATGCACGAACATCCTCAGGTTGGAGTAGTTCAGCAGGTTCAGCTGGTTCGGGTAAAAGCGCTGCAGCATGCGGTATTCCCCCGAACGGAGATCCTCAACCCGCATGGAGAGCGACTGTTCGTTTGCCAGTACCTGCTCCTGCTGGCCGCGCTGCACCGACCGGATGGCCCCGTTTGGAATACGGTAGGGTATCGGCTGGCGGTTGGAGTTTTCCTCAATGTTGATGGTGGATACTTCGAAAATCGTACCCGGATACCCTTCTTGCGAGAGCCGCTCCAGCTCGCGCCACTGGTTCCCGACCAGCTCGAACGTGGCAAACCGCATGGTCATCGGTTCGTGATAGCCCGCCATCCAGAAACGGATGTGCTGAACGCGCTCAAGGTCCTCAATACTGCCGACCTGCCGGGCAACATCACGCAGCGGCAGGCGCACCAGGTACCACCGGTCGGTCGGCTGATCGCCATCCACCATGTCTACGATATAATTCTCGCCTATTCGCATTGATGATGGGTCGCCGGGGTTGAAGGGAATCTCAAACTGGAAAAAAGAGTCGTCCCGGTTCACACTCGCCGGGTTAATCAGTCCCTCGGTATCCGGGCGATTGGTGATGGACCGTGAATCGCCGCGTGAGAGTGAGTTGCCCTCCAGAAATCCGTACATCCTGTGGAACCGCTCATGTAACGGTTTATGTCCGATTTGAGGGTCGTTGAAATAGTAGTATTTGTCATTGGAGGGATCGTTGAGAATCTGATCCAGTATCTCGGGCTGGTCGGCATACTGCTCGGCCATCAGTTCCAGCCAGTTGCTGAAGAGCACCTGCTCGGAGAACTCCCCTTGCGTACTGTGGGCACCGTCCAGGCCTACATCCTCCCGCTCCTGGGTTTCGGTTGAGAATTGGCCTGTCAGGTGAGCGTTCCGGCTGATGATATAGGAGCGCATGGCGTTGTCGACCTGCAGGTTGCCGAGATCCTGGGCACGGGCCAGACCGTCCTCGGTATTCAGCCGGTTGTTCGGAATAACATCTTCGGATACCAGTCCCAGATCAATGTAGATCTTCCCGTCGTAGTTGTCGTAGTCCATGCCGGTGGGATTCCTCCCGTCAGGCAGCAGCGGCTGCACCCAGAATTCAAGGAATTCAATATTGTTCTGCCGGAGGTTGTCGAGTCCGCTCGGGAAGGCGGCGGTCATACCGCCCCAGGTATCCTCCGGCCTGTTTTCGAGCAGGTCGCGCAGGTTCTCGTTATAGTTGTAGGGACCGCGTTTGCGTGGATTGTAGTGAATATCGAGGGTCTGCAGGCGGTCTTCCTGCCGGCGAACTTCCCGGTTGGGAAAGACATCCGAAACCGATACGGGCAGGGACTCCGGGGTGCGGGCGGCATCGGTAACCCGTCCGATGTTGATGGGGATCATGTACCAGGAAAACTTGCCACGCATATCGGAGCGGGCAACCCGGGATTCGATACTCTCGTCGTATCCGTCCATGGTACCGTCGTATCCGGGGATGGCATGCGGAGCCGCCGCAATGTTCCATCGACCGGGACTCAGAAAGTTGATACTGGTCTTGGATCCTTCAAAGTCATCGATAAAAGAGAGCCCTCTCTCTTCATCCGGGTAGAGGTCGCCACGGTCAATAGCCCTTGAAACGGCGCGCGTCTGTGCGACATCGGGCCTCAACTGAGCGAATTCCCCGCTGAAAGAGATCTCCGAATCGGCACGGGTCTGGATCAGCGGCAGCCAGTTAATGGCACGGGTGAGCCAGGGGGCATCAAAATCGGCTTTGCCATCAAATCCCAATACGGAATTGTTGATGGGTTCATCGCCAATCGGAATCTTGTCCTGCAGTGGACGTTCTTTAAGGGAAAAATAGGTGCTGCCGAAACTGATATTATCGTTGACGGTATATTCGGCCCGTAACCCGGCAAACGTCGTCTGCTGAATCTGCAACACCTGGTTACTCTCATAATCGATAACAATCTCCTGGCCTGCTTGCAGGTATTGCCTGTTGGTAATCATGATATTACCTATGGAGTAGTCGACCTCGTAATCGACTCCTTCGGTCAGTTCCACCCCGTTGGCCCGTACACTTACCGACCCCTCGACAATCGCGATTCCCAGATTGTAACTGTCCTGTACAGATCCCCGGCTCGAACCGCTTATTTTAAACAGGTTGTTACCTGATTCTCTTCGGGCGTTATTCTGGGTACTTGTATAGAGTTCCGGGAACGTATAGCGGTCGATATTCTCCTGAATCTGATCCTGTGACAGGCCGCTGTCCTCATAAAGCTGTGCTATTCGGCTTCCAAACGGCTGGAGATAGGGAAAGATAATTCGGCCGCGCATAGCGTCCAGTGTACCGGTTCCGAAATCGATCTGATTGTCGGGGCGGGGTTCTCCGGAGGCGTTGACCCGGTCCAGCCCGAGATCCTGTAGCAGGACATTCCCCAGGCCCGGCAGATTGGTTTGCGGGGTGTTTCCACCGTCAAAGACAATATCGATTTCAATGTCATCCCTGCGGAGATTCGTGGCATTCAGGCTGTAGACGTTACGCATGGTCAGGTCCCACGCCTTGCTGCTGGTGGTGAGGTTGGAGGGTCTGAGCAGCTTCAGGAACATGCGGCGGTCGTCGCCGGTATTCAGGTCACCAATCCGTATCGATGTTCCGCCGACACTGTGGGAAAAGGATACGGCCAGGGCCTGATCGGGATCCAGTCTCGACTCCAGCGACAGATAGCCGGTGTTTTCGTCGAAGGTATAATCCACACCTTCCTGAAGGGGGACAAAATAGCCCTCGACGAACTCATCACTGGACACCCCGAAATCGGAAGCCGAGGGGGTGGTATTCGGATCACGGTACTGCTCCAGCAGAGCCTCATCAAAACGGTCACGTGTCTGATCCGGAGGTAAATACGGACCCGAACCGCCCTGCTGAACAACGCCAAGGTCTACCAGAGCGGCTGCACGGCGCTGTCCCGACTGTTCACGGGACGAGGTGTTCAGTACATAGACATCCATCCGGTTGATATTGAACATGCGCTGAACGACTACCGGATCGGCCATCGCGTTTTCGAACTCCTGCCATGCGAAGAAATCGATAAAAAAGTGGCGGTCGTTATCATAGGCCGCCGGGCGTATTTCAATGGTTGCCGTCTGGCTTCCGCCCTCGATGGTCTGCGTATTGCTCTGCCCCTCTTGCTGTGAAACGACCGATGTCAGGCGCAAGGGACCGAATTTGGCCTCCGCCTTCACCCCGAAAAGGGATCCGCCGCCCCGGATCAGCGTATTCCCGGTCTCCATGGAGACATTCCCCAGCTCCACGCTCTGCAAAATCTCATCTTCATACCCCTGATATCGGATACTCATTCGGTTTTCGTAATCAAAAGCGCGCTGGGTATCCCAGTCGGTCGCGATCGTGAGTTTGTCTCCGATCATACCCTGAATGTTGAGCCGAAGATTCTGCTCGAACGTCGGGTCAATCCGGCGCTGCTGGTCGGGCGGTAGCGACGGGTCGTCGGTATCGCTGATGGAGGCTCCGATGCTCATATCGGCGGTACCGGTGACACTCAGGTTCACCTCGGGACGGCCGAAGATGGTCGTGAAGGCGGATCGTTCGCCTACCGGCAGATCGAGGGTAAAATCGAGCAGGCCGCGTCGTCTCACTGTCTGCCGCCGCCGCTCATCGACAAGGCGGCGCCAGTTCTGATGCTGCCGGTGCTTCAGGCTTAGCTCCGAAAACGACTCAAAATCCATACGGCGCGCATATCCCGACCTGACTCCGAAAATGGTGCGCTCGGCAGTATAATACCCCAGTGAGTCGCGGGAAATATCCACACGATCCTCCGGCAAATCGATCTGGATTAAAGGCGACCGTTTGCGGGGAAAGGGATTGGTGATTCGGGGGGATTCCGGAGCGGAAAACAGACGGCGCTCCGCTTCCGTCAATCCGATTTCAGCATCATCTCCGGCCTGCAACCCCTCCTCCTGATGGATACCAGAGTCAGGTATGGTGTCGTTACTTTGGGAGACGGCGGAAAACGGCAGAAGAAGCAGGCAGAAACCAACAACCAATCCTGCAAGACCATTACGAACCGTTACAACTAGCAAGAAATAAAAGCTTGATTAACCCGGTTATTTGGGAATATTGTTTTTGGACGATTGGTAATTATTGGTCGATAGGCGGGCAGATTGGTTCTTATATTGGTTTTCAGTCGGTAAAATTAGAATCCCTGCAACAACTAATCAATGCCTGATCCCCATTTTTATTGATTCGGACGGCCTGTTTGTCGTATTTCTTCGTTGCCGGATTCCTTATCATATACAATGTAACGATTCTGCGGCTTTATTATTCACAGATGATATCGGATTTCCTTAAAAGCCTGGTACCCGGAAGTATTGAAAGAGACTTGCTCAAGCGGCATGCGGGCCCCTTTGTCTTCTGCTTCCTGACCATCATGTTTTTGCTGCTGATGCAGTTTCTGATCCAGTTCATGGATCACCTGGTGGGCAAGGGAATTCCCCTGCTGGTAATCATCGAACTGATTCTGGTCAATCTCGCCTATATGGTCGTGCTCGCCGTGCCGATGACCATTCTCGCCGCTTCGCTGATGGCGTACGGCAAATTCTCGGAGCAAAATGAGTACACCGCCGTTCGGGCCGCCGGCATCGCCCCCTTCCGAATTATCCGGCCTACGCTGGGCCTGGCCATTATCATCACCCTTTTTCTGGGATGGTTCTCGAACGAAGTGCTCCCGGAGGCCAACTACAAGGCCAGAGCCCTGTTCCTCGACATCCGCATGAAGAAACCGGGCTTCGACCTGCAGGAGAATACATTCTACGAAGGCATCGACGGCTATACCTTCCTGGTGCGCAACATCCCCTCCGAAACCGATTCCCTGTACGATATCACTCTGTTTCAACGACCGGAACAGGGCCGCGACAGGGCGGTCATCAAGGCGTCGAAAGGATTGCTCGAGAGCGATGAACGGCATCTCAGCCTCACCCTGCATCTGTATAACGGCACCATCATGCGGTATCTCTCCTCTGGAAGGAGCGGCACCAGTGCCCTGTTTGAGGAGACCAGCTTCGATAACTACCGCATCACCTTTGATCTTTCCGACCTGGCCTTCTCCCGGACCAACCCGGATGACCGCAGGCGAGACGGCCGATCCATGCGCGCCCAGGCCATGCTTGCCGTCGTTGATTCGCTTCGCAGCGACAAGGAGCGCGAACTCCGCAATTTCAGAAGTTCGCTTCACGCCTCCGGAGTCACGTTGCAGGCCGCCCCGGATACCACCATGCAAGAAATTGAAAGTGGCCCGGAGAGCGATTACCTCACAGAACGCCACGACCGCTACTCCCCTCCCGAAGGGCCCGGCTCTCGCCCCGGAACTCCCCGGGAGCCGGCAGCCGTGATCGTCCCCCCCATGCAGGACACCGGATTTGCAGCCCTGAGCCTGGTGACGGATGCGCAGAATCAGCGAAACACGGTGCTGCGTTCCCTGTCGGAAATCCGCAGTACACAAGCCATGAGCGACAACCTTCGAAGCAACCTGAACTGGCGCAACGAACGCATTGCCCGCTTTATGGTCGAGGTGCATAAAAAAGCCTCTATCCCCTTTGCCTGCATTCTGTTTGCACTGATCGGGGCCCCGCTGGGCCTGCTGGTCCGAAAAGGCAACATGGGCATTCACGCCATCATCAGCACCGTGCTGTTCACCTATTACTGGATCAGCATTATCCAGGGAGAGAAGCTGGCCGACCGCCTGATCGTATCACCGTTCGTGGGAATGTGGTTTGCCAACATGACCATGGCGGTGGCCGCGATTGTACTCAACTACCTCGTCATAAAACGGAAATAGGGGATGATCAAAAAGTTCGACCGACTGATTTTTACCCGGATGCTGGTGATCACCGGATTTGTGACCGGCTTGCTGATCTTCATCTTCATCATCATCGATTTTTCGGAGAACAGCGGGGATTTCACCGATCGTGGCGCAACACTGCGCGAAATCTGGTATGACTATTATCTGAACTATATCCCGGAAATGATTCGCCTGGTATCGCCCGTGGCGGTCTTCACCGCCTGTTTGTGGATCACCAGCCAGATGGCCGCCCGTCTGGAGATTGTGGCGCTTCGTGCCGCAGGCGTCAGCCTCTACCGCCTTCTTGCACCCTACCTCGTTTTTGCCGTACTGATGGCGGGCATGGTAAGCTACCTCGACGGCTATGTAGTCCCGGCTTCCAATGCCGTTCGGGCCGAGTTCGAACAGCGGTATATCATGAACCGGACCGAGCGGCTGGACCGGAACCGGATTTTCCGGCAGGAATCCCCCAACCGGCTGATGCGCATCAATTACTACGACATCCGGGAAAAAACCGGCTATCGCGTAAGCTTCTACACCTTTGACAACGACAAACTGGTCGAAACAATGGAAGCCGGCAGGATAATCTGGAAAAGCGACGAACAGGTCTGGGAAATTGTCAACGGCACCATCAAACGGTTTCACGGCAACGGATACGAAGAGATCACCTTCGACCGGCGAGACACCACGCTGAATCTGCTGCCCCGCGACTTCGGCCGTACCTCATCGGATGTCTTCCAGCTCACCTATCCCGAAATACGCAACTACCTGGCATCCATCGAACGCAGCGGCGCCGGAGGTATCGCCATGCCGCGCGTGCAGTTCTATGGAAAACTGAGCTATCCGTTTTCCATCGTGATTGTCACCGTGATCGGTGTAGCCATCGCCTCCATCAGGCATCGCGGCGGCCGGGGAGTGCCGCTGGCAGCGGGGCTGGTGATCAGCTTCCTATACCTCGCCATGATGAAACTGGCCGAACCGTTCGGCTACACCGGAGCCATGGATCCCCTCCATGCCGCGCTCTTCCCGCATCTCTTTTTCCTGATAGTCGCCCTGGCAGTGCTTGTCGGTGCCAGGAAATAGCCGGCGTGCAACGAATGGCTACGCTTCCGGAAGCGGGCCCCGGTAGTTGAACGGCTGCTGCTCATTTTTTCCGCGGGTCTTGATCTCGCCGTGCAACTCTTCATAGCGGCGGATATTATCCTGAAGCGCATGGGAAAATCGTTTGGCGTGTTCCGGCGTCAAAATCATGCGTTTGACCACCTTCGCTTTGGTGAGCCCCGGCATGATGGCGATAAAATCCAGTACGAACTCCGAGGGCGAATGTGTGATCATCACCAGGTTGGAATAGGTACCGGGAGCCTCCTCTTTGGGCAGCTCAATTTCCATCTTTTTATCTTTTTTCTTCTCCATATCGTGTTTTCTTTAGGGGTGATGATTTTCTGCAGGGGATGCCGGCCCGGCACCCGATTCACTTCGCGCGGTCCCGCGACAGGGCATTGATCAAATCGCTGCGGGTAACGATGGTGTGCCCGCCGTCCTCAAGACGGACAATAACCGCCGATGCACCGTTCGACAACATCCGGGTTATCTGATCGATTTTCAAGTCGCTTGCCACAATTGGAAACGGATCATCCATTACTTCGCCCACGGGCCGGTTGCGCATTTCAGAAGATTCGGACAGCAGCGTCAAAATCCTGTTTTCGGTCAGACTCCCCACAATGACGCCGTTTTCCGTAACCGGAAGCTGCGAAACGCCATGGCTGTTCATCAGCTGTATACCGGTTTCTAGGACCTGGTCTTTCTCCACGGTAATCAGATCCCTGTTCTTTGCGGTTCGCATCCGCACTACCTCTTCCACCTCCATGGACGTTCCCTCTTCCAGGAAACCGTTGGTACGCATCCATTCGTCATTGTACACCTTCGACATGTAGCGGGTTCCGCTGTCCGGCAGGATGATCACCATTATGTCATCTTCGCGGAGCGGATTCCAGCGGATATAATGCATCGCGCCCCAAACCGCCGATCCGCACGAACCGCCCACAAACAGGCCCTCTCTGCGGGCCAGCTCCCGGGTCGTTACAAACGCTTCGCGGTCAGGGCATTGCACCACTTCGTCGAGTACGCTGAAATCCATGTTGGCCGGGATGATATCCTCACCGATCCCCTCGGTCAGATACGGAGCGATATGGCGCTTGTCGAACTCCCCGGTCTCGAAAAAGGATTTGTAGATCGACCCTGTGGAATCGATACCGATAACCTTGATGGCGGGGTTTTTCTCCTTGAGGTACTCCGCGGTTCCGCTGATGGTGCCGCCGGTGCCCATGCCAGCGACAAAATGGGTGATTCTCCCTTCGGTTTGCTCCCAGATCTCGGGGCCGGTCAACTCATAATGCGCCTGCCGGTTGCTCAGGTTGTCGTACTGGTTCGGATACCAGGATCCCGAAATCTCCCTGTTAAGCCGTTTGGCCACCGAGTAGTAGCTTCTGGGATCGTCCGGCTCCACATTGGTCGGACAGATCTGCACCTCGCACCCCAGCGCGCGAAGCAGATTCACCTTTTCCATGCTCTGCTTGTCCGTTGTGGTGAAAATACACTTGTAGCCTCTCACAGCGGCAACAAGCGCAAGGCCCATTCCGGTGTTGCCGGAGGTCCCCTCGATGATGGTTCCGCCGGGTTTGAGCTCGCCGCTCTTTTCCGCGTCTTCGATCATTTTCAGGGCGATGCGATCCTTGACACTATGGCCGGGATTGAAATATTCGACCTTCGCCAACAAGGTGCCCGGCCGGTTTTTATTGAATGTATTCAGTTTTACCAGCGGGGTGTTACCCACGGTTTCGGCAATGGAACTGTACCACATAGAAGCTGTGTTTTTGTGTTGGCCCGGCAGGCAAGAGGTTCATACGGCCGGATATCCGGATGAGCATCCGTTGCTCCACTACCGCAATAGCCGGCGTGTACCGCCGTATGTATAACATGGCGGATGTTTCTGAAAGGTAAAGATACTATATTGCACCTTTCTTTTTCAGTTAAAATACCGGGACTTATGTTTCTTCCTAAACGAAAACCAAAAGACTATGATTGCGGACTGAATCTCGACCTCATGATCGAGGCCCTGCCGCGTATCAGCGACGACCAGGAACGGATCGAATACGCCAAACGGATCGTCGGGCTCATCAAACAGAGCCACATCAGCTGGGTGGATGAGAACGGCTGCAGCGAGGAGGCCTGGAACCACTTCTTCAAGCTGGCCGAATACGACCCCCGCGATTACGGCATCAACAACCCCTATGAGGTGGGGGAAGTGGATGATGCCATGTAACCCTTCAAAATAACCGCTATACCCTGTTCAGGATATTTCTTCATGTCGGAACTCACGGATAAAGTCATGGCCGAAACCGGTACCTACGCCGATGCCCTGGTGGAATCCGACCGTTTTACCCGCTTCTTCGAAAAAAAACGCCGCGCTTCCGGCAGCGGTTACCTCACACTCTCCATCCCATTTCAGAATATTGATCCGCTCGCCGTTCTGGAACTTAACGGGAATTCAAACGGCGCACGCTTTTATTGGGAACGCCCCGATTACGAGATGGCACTGGCAGCGGGCGGCAACGTGGCACAGATCAAAAGTTCCGGCCGCAACCGGTTCCGCAGCATATCCCGAAAAGCCGATGACCTGCTCGCTAATGCGCATTATATCAGTGACATCAACCACAGCATGGCGGGAGCTCATCTGGTAGGTGGCTTCTCTTTTTTCGATGAGCCGCTGAGCGGGGCCTGGAGCCCATTGGGCAACAGCTCGTTTGTCCTGCCCGAATGGCTGCTGGTGCGCGATGGGCAATTCTCCATCCTGAATGTCACCCGCCCATGGAACCCCCGCGACGAGGTGGATGAACATCGTACGTGGTTCCGGGAATGGGTCCGGAGTTTTCTGAATCAGCTCAGGGACAACATCGAGAACAGCCGGATTCTTCAAAACCAGGAGCCCGGCGGCGGTGAATGCGCCCCCGAAGAGTCGGAATCGGACCGGCTGAACTGGATGGACAAAGTCGAACACGCCAGAGATTTCATCCGAAGCGGGCTGTTTCGCAAAATTGTGCTGGCCAGAGAGTTACGTATCGACACCGGACAAAAAATATCCTGTACAAAACTGATTCACCATCTGCGCAGGGAATACCCTTCCTGCTATTCGTTTCTGTATCAGCTGAACGGTGATGCCACGTTCATCGGCAGTACACCGGAAAAACTGCTCTCCCTGCAATCGCAGTATGTCAAGACCGTGGCCCTGGCCGGCAGTATCTCCCGGGGCAAAACCGCCACGCGTGATACCATCAACGAGAAAAAACTGCTCGAGAGCCAAAAAGACCTGGAAGAACACGCCTATGTGCTGGATGCCATCAAAGAAAAACTGCTACCGCTTACCGGGTCGCTTGAGCATCCACCCAACCCCATCATAAAGAAGTATGCCAATGTGCAGCATCTCTGTACGCCGGTAGCCGCTGCGCTCACCAGTGAAGTGAACGCGGTGGATATTCTTGAGCAGCTGCATCCGACCCCGGCCGTCGGCGGCTATCCGGAGCTTGAGGCCGTCGACCGCATCCAGCAGCTGGAGCAGATCGAACGGGGCTGGTACGCCGGACCCATTGGGTGGTTCAACACGAACCGCAGGGCCGAGTTTTCCGTAGCCATACGCAGCGGTCTCGTACGGCGCAAACAGGTGCAGTTTTTTGCCGGATGCGGCATCGTCGAGGATTCTGATCCCGCCGCCGAATGGGAGGAAACCCGCATCAAGTTCATACCCATGCAAAAGGGACTGGAATATGCCATGGAATGACGCGGCCGGACTGTCTTTTTGCTGGAGCCTTCAGCTTCTTGACGCACTGAGCCGGTGCGGTGTCCGGCTCGCGTTTATCAGTCCGGGGTCGCGTTCCACTCCCCTCACCTACGCGGCCGTCCGACACCCGGAGATCATCTGCCACTCCGTACTGGACGAACGGGCCGCCGCTTTTATGGCTCTGGGTGCCGCCAAACAATCCGGTACTCCCGCTCTGTTTATCTGTACCTCCGGCACTGCCGCCGCCAACGCCTTTCCCGCCGCAGTGGAAGCCCGACTCTCCGGCACTCCACTGCTGCTGCTTACCGCCGACCGGCCGCCCGTGATGCGTGACATCGCCTCCCCACAGACCATCGACCAGGTTAAACTTTTCAGCGACTATCCGGTCTTCTATTTCGACACCGGGGAACCCTCCGGCGATGCAACCGACCTCAGGCGACTCACCCGGCTGGGATACCAGGCATTTCACCATGCCGTCGGTAAAAAAGGCCCGGTGCATTTGAACCTGCCGTTTCGCAAGCCGCTGGAGCCCTCCGTCGATGATATGGATTTTGCGCTGGAGAGGATCGTCTCCACCACGCATGGCCGCACCCCGGAAGAGAACCGCACCCAGCCGAAGGGCAGCCTTACGGTCTTTGAACCCGAACAACGCCCGGTGCCGGAACCGTTTCGCAAAATGATACGGAGAAGCCGGCGGCCGCTGGTGATCGCGGGACCGGGCAGCCCGCCACATGCCGACTTTTTTGACCGCGCCAGAGAGTACGGTTGGCCCGTATTGTGCGAGACGGGCGGAATTGCGGACGGTATTACCCGCCACCCCCTGCTCTTTGGCTCGGGGAAAGCCATGGAGCGGATACCGGAACCCGATCTGGTGATCCGAACCGGCGAGGCACCTGTTCACAGAGCCACTCTGGATATCCTGCAGCAATGGAAGGCCCCTCAGATCGTTGTCGGCGGCAACTCGGTGAACAGTGATGCCACTTTGTCGGCTACCCATGTGCTTCCCGGAGAACTGACGGAGTTCGACTGGGGCGCCCTGCCGATCCATCACGAAGGCGCTCTCAATGATTCGGCGGAGGTCCCAGGCAGCGGCGCGGCCGACCCCGTAAGGCGGCAAACACTTTCCGCCCCGGATGCAGCAGAACCCGGAAAGCCTGCGCCAGGGGTATCCGCCCGTCACCCGGTTTCGGATGCCGGGGAGTACCGGCAGCTTTGGCTGGAGCAGCTTCGACTGCTGGATGCGCGCCTTGAGCTTGTTTTGGAGGGTTCGAACCGTTCAACACAAACTGCGGGTACCGACAACGGACTTACCGACCCGCAGGTCTACCATGTCCTGGCACCCCTGCTGAACAGCTCCGGAACCCGGCTTGTGGTATTGTCGAATTCGTTTCCGGTGCGGGATTACCTGCTGTACAACTCCCCTTCCACCGTTACCGGTATTCCGACACTGACCAACCGCGGGGCCAGCGGCATCGACGGTGTACTCTCTACCGCAATCGGCTCGGCCATTGCCGGCAACATCCCGGTGGTTCTGTTTATCGGGGACCTCGCCTTTCTACACGACGTCAGCGCCCTCAATAATCTTGTGACGCGTGACCTGCCCCTTCGAATTGTGGTCCTGAACAACCGGGGCGGCGCCATCTTCCGGTCTCTGCCGTTTCCAGAACACGACGAAACCTACACCCGGTTTGTCGAGACCCCCCAGGATGTCGATATCAGCGGAATCGCCGGGGCGCATCACCTGCCATTCGAACGGGCCGACACCGCGGATGAACTGCAAAAAGCCTGGCACCGGCTGCCGGACGGATGCGCCTCGATCCTGGAATACCGGACCAGCTCTGACGCTTCGATGCTCATCCGCCGATCCGCCCTGTGATGAGGCTCCCGGCTATCCATACCATCCGGTATCGGGGCCTCCGCTTTGAGGTAACGCGTCATGCCACCAGCGCGGACCGTCCCGATCTGCTGTTATTGCACGGGTTTCTCGGATCCGGCCGTCAGTTTTCCCACCTGATCCCCGCTCTTGTGGAATGCGCCAATCCGCTGACCCTGGATATCCGGGAGGATGTCTCTTCAACGGGCGACACCCCCTCGCGAAATGCAGAGCTCCGCGCAAGCCGGTCAGTTGACCGGGACGAGGATGCCTCGCTCCGTTCCGATTCTCCCTTCACGGCGGCAGTCCTGGTCGACGGCCTGAATACCGTGGTGACCGGCCTCCTGCAGCCACGCCCCTTCCTGGCGGGATACAGTATGGGCGGGAGGCTGCTGCTCTCCTGGGCGGCAAGGTACCCGGAAGCCGCCCGCGGATTGATCCTGGAAAGTACCACGCCGGGAATCGCAGACCCGGGGAAGCGGGCCGAACGAATCCGGGAGGACACCGAACGGACGAAGGCGATCCGGAGGGATTACAGCAGGTTTCTCGAGCGATGGAATCAACATCCCCTGTTTCAACCGAAACACGGAGGGATTGGCCATGTAACCGGGGATGATGAACCCGGAAATACGCCCGGACGCTCTTCCGGTAGCGGGAATTCCCATGGAGAGGCCGGGGGTGCATTGAGTCATAATGCGTCGGATGGAGAGGCCGGGGGCACACTGCGAAATGATGCATCAGGTGGAGAAGCCGGAGACAAACTGAGCCATAAAGCATCGGATGGCGCCGACGAGAGCGCTTCAGGCGATGGTGGGCGGCACGGGGCCGCGCACATGGACGCCGAAACGGCAATACGGTGGCTGGAAGGATTCGGCACCGGACGCATGCCCCCGGTTTGGGACCAGCTGCACCGGATAGCGGCCGATGTCCTTATCCTCACCGGAGCATCCGACCGGAAGTTTCATGACATTGGAATCCGGATGAAGTCCCTGTTCCGGAATGCGCGGCACGTATCGGTGCCGGGTGCAGCTCACAGGGTTCACCGGGACGCCCCGGAAGCTTACGTGGCGCATGTCCGCGCACTGCTTGCTGCCGCAAACCGCTGAACATTGACGTTCCAACCCATTATCTTCATCCCGAACGAATATCAATTTCGGAGCGATGGAAATTGGCACATACCACTTTTTTGAACCTCTGTGCAACGTTTGAGTAATGAAACGGCGTTCAACGTCACAGACGCTCACTGCACTGTTCCGTTCACTGCCAGGGAGCCCTGAACAAAGGGGGCGTTCCATCTCACAGGCACCCGCTACACCCCGGCACAACGTTTATTCAAAGAATCCTTTGCACCCTGACGCCTTTTTGCCGTAATATCCGCACGAACCATCACTAACCCATTCGCAACAATGAACTGGAAGACTGTAAAAGAGTACGAAGACATCACCTACAAAAAATCCGACGGAATCGCACGGATCGCCTTCAACCGTCCGGAGGTTCGCAACGCGTTCCGGCCCAAAACCATATTTGAAATGTACGAAGCGTTTGCGGATGCGCGCGAAGACAACAGTATCGGTGTGGTTCTGCTCACCGGCGAAGGACCTGCCAAAGACGGAAAATACGCGTTCTGTTCCGGCGGTGACCAGAAAATTCGGGGCAATGCCGGATATGTCGGCGACGACGGAGTGCCACGCCTCAATGTACTGGACCTCCAGCGTCTGATCCGCTCCATGCCCAAACCGGTGATCGCGCTTGTTGCAGGATATGCGATCGGAGGCGGACATGTGCTGCATGTGATCTGCGATTTGACGATCGCGGCGGAAAACGCGGTATTTGGTCAGACCGGACCTAAAGTCGGCAGTTTTGACGGCGGGTTCGGCTCCAGCTACCTGGCCAGTATCGTCGGCCAGAAGAAAGCGCGGGAGATCTGGTACCTGTGCCGGCAATACAACGCCGAAGAGGCCGAAAAGATGGGGCTGGTCAATAAGGTAGTGCCGCTCGATCAACTGGAAGCCGAAGGTGTGGAGTGGGCGCAGGAGATCCTGCAAAAGAGCCCGATTGCCATTCGCTGCCTCAAATCCGCATTCAATGCCGATATCGACGGACAGGCGGGCATCCAGGAGCTGGCGGGCAATGCCACCCTGCTCTACTACATGAGCGAGGAAGGGCAGGAAGGGAAAAACGCCTACGTCGAAAAGCGCAAACCGGATTTCCGGAAATACCCCTGGCTGCCCTGATCACCACCCGGCTGCCAAATCCCTGTTCCGGAATCTGTGTAACGTTTAAGGCCGGATTCTGACCGGGAATCTGTTTACGATCCCATGCTACAGACCGGTTCCGAAGTCCGTGTCAGATTCCATGCTGGGATCCTGTCCATGAACCTGTTTACAATCCCGAGTTATTGGCCTGTTCCTCCGGAATCTGACCCGTTTTGTGCTCCGGGGGCGGCCTCCAGGTCCAGGCCAAGATAATGCAACACCCCCCCCAATACCTCGGTGCGCTCGGACGGATCCATTATGGATTCGAACGGAAACCCGAATGTGACGGCACCGCTGTGCGCCGACCGGAACCCGACTCCCGCACTGAATCCATTATCATCATACCGGATGAGCGTCTCCGGTCCGGATGGTATCATTTTGGTCCGGAAAGAGGGTCCCAGCCGGTCTCTGCCGGGTTCGGCATCAGGCCGCGTAACCCGATCCTGTGCAGCATCCACAATACCACCGACGGACACAGACACCGATTGACGCGCTCCATCGCCGGAGGGTGACACGGTTTGTCCGGCATCGGGCATGGTCACCTGCCCTCTTTCACCATTGCTGGACGGGTCGGCTTCGCGGACCGGTTTGGGCACCTCCGTCTCAACCGGCATCGGTTCCCCGTAGGGTTCAAGGGCATCGGGCGCATCCACCCGGTAAAACCGGGAGTCGTACTGCGTGTTGAATGTCAACCGGAAACCGGACGGCCAAAGGCGATCGCCTGCCGGCCTGACGGTGCCGGTGCGTGCAGCGTGGCTGGTCACCTCCTGAAAACGAAGAGTTTCCCGGATAAAACGCACTCCATCGGGATCATCGGATGCCCGGTTGCCAACATCGGTTCCGACATGGGCTCCGCTGATGAAAAGTCGTCCGCCGAGTGCCAGGTACCGCTCAAGCTCTTCCCGCATCCGCTGCGGAAACACGGGAAACTCCGGCTCACGGCCCAGCTTATCCTGTTTGGGCCACGGAGTGGATTTCTGGTTACCAAGGATCAGAATAACCACGTCAAAATCAGCCGGATCCACCTGTCGCGAACGGACAGAGGCCGCGCTTGCCGACACAAACGGCACCCCCAGTTCCCTGAGCGATGCCCCGTACACAGCAGGATAATCAAAACTGTTACCGGCAATGATGCGTGTTTCATAATCAGCATGACTCGCGCCATGTCCGGGCGCGTCATTGGTGCGCCACTCCGACTCCGGATCAAAATCGTATTGCTCTCCTGTGAAGTGGATATCGTATCGATCGGGAACTCCGGAATCCAGAAAATTGGCAAATCCGCTGAAGCCCGGCTCATCCACAATGGCCGGTCCCGAAACCCGTTCAAAGCCGTTGACAATCAGAACCGGCCGGCGCAGCTCGCCGCTAACCATGGCAGAAAGGGTCTCCGAAGGAAAGCTTTTACCTCCCTCATTCGCGGCGACCACTTTAAACCGGTACATCACACCCGGTTCCAGTCCGGTAAACTGGTACGATGCCTCCGTGGTGATGCGCCCGGCGTCGAACGGCTCATCCCCCCGCTTCTTGTACACAATGTAACGATCGGGGATTGCGGTCGCTTCCAGGGAATCCCTGACCGGGTTCCAGCGCAGCTCCAGGTCACTCCCGCCCAGCGGTTTAATCCGGAAGTGGCTGACCGGCAGCGGCTGCACGACATAGTCCAGCTGATACCGGTGCGACAGATAGCGCAGCATGGAGATGTAGATGGCACGACTCACATCAAAACGGAAACGGGGATCCTGGGCAAACTGCATATCCAGGAAGTTCTGGTGGGACAGCAGCTCCAGCAACGCGGCCGGTGTATTGGGCCGTACCGCTTCGCTGTACATGCGGTTGAAGAGATGACGGCGGTTCCAGGCAGGGTCCCAGCTCCGGCGCAACTCTTCCACAATTCCGGTCTGCAGGATGTCGGCATAATCGCGGTTGGCCAGCCGCGATATTTTGTCGGGGTACTCCCTGAGGGAATCGCCGTCTTCGATGCTGTAGATCATCAATGTGCCTACAACGGTATCGTTGCGGGTGATGCCGGCATCGGTATGAAAAGCCAGTGAAAGATCAATCGGTATACCCAGTCCGCGTGTCTCCCGCGCGGCGTTCGGGCCAAAAGGGGCACCCATCAGATAGTTGACCCACTCGCCCCGGCCCCGGAAATCATCAACAACATCGGATCGTCCGCCGGTAGTGCCGTACACCAGGGAATCCGGCATTCCGGCGTACTGCATGTAATACCGCGCCGCTTCGAGATACCGGGCCCGGCCACTCACCTCACCATCGCGGGCCACCGAACCCATCCCCCCGCCAAAACGAACGGCATCGGCTGTGATGACTCTCGCACGCCGGCCGGCATCCGCATCGTCGTCTGCAGGTCCCGTCAGCACCACCTGCCCCTTGCCGGGGTTGACGCCTTCCTCAAACTCAAAATGCCCCAGATAGATCCAGGTTCCTCCTCCAATGGCCTGATTGACCGTGAACTCGGTCTGCCCTCCCCGGTGATAGACCGTATACCGGGCACGGTCGGACGAAACGGGTCGCGAAGCGAAGGAGATATACACCGCGTATTCCCCAGCTTCCGGGATATCGGGAATCCATGTCATGGTGGCGGTGCCGTTTTCTCCGGTGTAAAAGTACCGGCCCTGCCGGAAGGGGTTCTCCCCATCGCCGTAGGGCGGCGACCCGATCGCGAAACCTGGCGTAGCGTATTGCCAGTCGCCTTCGATATCCACCCGGCTGTTGCCTGATGAGCCGTCGAAATCCACAATAACTTCATTGGTCTGCGTATCGCGCTCCCGCGGCGACCAGACATACGCTCCGGCATTCTCCAGCATCGGTATCAGATACGGGAGGGTGAAAGCCATCGGGAGCAGATCTTCCACGGTTTGAAACAGCCTCGGGCGCTGCCACTCCCAGCGCTCCATTTGCTGATTATAGTGCCAGCCATGGCTGTGCCAGAGAGCAATCTGGCGCCCTTCCAGTCCATGCCGTGGGATCAGGTGCCGGCCTTCGCGGTGTACCACCGGCCTGGGCCGGAGCTTGTCGGCGTAGGGCATCCGCTGAAAGTCGTAGTGCTCGGGGGATTCCCGGAAATAATTGGGTATCAACGATTCGACCGGCTCACCCAGAGTCAGGATTCGGATGCGGTAGTCACGGTACCGGTCGGGCAGCAGACGCGAAAAAATCCGGTACAAGGCCTGAGTATCCGCCTCGCGCCAGGGCACATACGAAAAACGGTCATTCATGTACACGTTCAGCGTCATCTCCTTGTCGTACAGAGAAATACTGTCGGCAAATACGGCTGTCGGAAGTAAAACCGGCTCCTTTGTTTCGTAAAGCTCCTCAATCAGAAGCCGTACCGCGGCATGGACCTCTTCGGTGCGCGGATCGTCGATCTCGGGCTCGGGGGGAATTACCGGTTCGGGAGTCCGGCACGACTGTAACAGCAACAGCAGGATTCCGGCAGCGGCCAAATACCGGCTACAGCCTGCTATTTGCATCCGCATGGGACTCTCCGGGGATGGGGAAGATCTCTTCATTGATTTCAAAAAAAGTGCACGTATACAAATAATTATGAGTTTCGGGTCTATTCGATCAGCTGGAGAACCGCATCCTCCAACTGGTCATATTCAAGATAGCCGGGAGCATAGAACCGGATATACCCTTCCTCGTCGAGGATGTAGGTGGTCGGGATCACACTCAGCGGTCCGTACAGCTCCTGCACGGTGCCGTCATCCAGCGGAACCGGATAATTGATGCCGAACTCCCTGGCAAAACCGGAAACGGACTGACGGGCTCCGTTCTCGTCGATGGAGACTCCGATCACCTGCACACCCGAATCTCCGAACTGCTCCTGCAAGCGGATAAGCGCAGGGACTTCATCCCGGCAGGGCGGACACCAGGTCGCCCAAATATTCAGCACCACAATGTTCCCCCGGAACTCTTCAAGCGTTACGGTGTTGCCTTCAAAATCCGGCAACCCGAAATCGGGCCCCTTGTAATCGCGGGTAGCGGGAAACACTTCGGCGGGCCTCCATCCTGGCGAATCCTGCGGTACATCCCTGCCGGCAGCTTCGAAAGGAATAGCACTCACGGACATGACCGGAGACACAATAAGATACAACACCGCAATTAAAAGCAGGCCGGCGGTGGATATGATTGGCAAACGCATCCGAATACTCCTATTTTGAGATGATAACAACATGATACAAATACCGAAACACTTTCGGAATGCTAATTGCGCGTAACCTGGTCCGCAGCATTGATGGAAAATCCATCTGGTCCGGACTCACTTTGAAACTTGAAGAGGGGGAGCGGCTGGCGCTGCGGGGCCCTTCGGGATCCGGAAAAACCCTGCTGATGCGATCGCTGGTCGGGCTGGATGCTCTCGATGAAGGCGAAATCACCTACCGAGGCACTCCTCTGCCGTCGTGGCACCTTCCCGAATACCGCAGACTCGTACGGTACATCCCGCAGGATGCGGCATTCGTTTCAGGAAAGGTCAGTGACTCCATCAACCTGTTCTTCACCTTTCGGGCCAACCGCGACCTGAAACCCGATCCCGACCGCATCCTCTTCCTGCTCAAAATGCTCGATTTGCCGGAATCCTTCCTTGACAAAACGGCCTAACGGCTGTCTGGCGGAGAAAAGCAGGTAGTCGCACTGCTGCGGTCCCTGCTGCTCGAGCCCGAAATCCTTTTGCTGGATGAGCCCACGTCCAATATGGATGCCGAAATGGTCTCCAGGGCCGAGGACCTGGTCAACCTCTGGTACTACGACAACGAAAAGCGAAGCCTGATATGGACCAGCCACGACAGCCTGCAGCTCGACCGCATGACCTCCGGCTCGCTGACTCTCCAGCCGGTAACGGCCACCGGCACAGTGACACCCCTTCCACAGAACCCATGACCTGCCCGCCTTGGAAAACGAAACCTATCTTGTTATAACCAATTTTCAGCTCGCGCTGGCGGCACTCCTGCTGCTGGTAAACATCGGCCTGTCTGTTGCCCTGCGCCTGGGTCTGGCCCGTGACCTGCTTATCGGAGCGGCTCGTATGACCGTCCAGCTGATTCTCATCGGCTTGATTCTGGAATGGGTTTTTCAGACCCGGCAGCCGCTGGTCATCCTCCTGATGGCGGTCATCATGGCCACTCTGGCGGGAATCGCAGCAGTTAACCGGACCAGCCGGCGGTTTCCCGGGATTTTCTGGAACAGCCTGGTCACCATCGGCACCAGCGCCTTTCTGGTAACGGGAGCGGCGATAACGGGGATCCTGAATGTCACCCCGTGGTACGATCCCCAGTACCTCATCCCCCTGCTCGGCATGGTCCTGGGCAATGCACTCACCGGCATATCCCTGGGGCTGGACCGGATGATGGAGGGATGCGTCAACAACCGGAACTGGATTGAAACCATGCTGTCACACGGGGCCAGCCGCTGGGAAGCCGCACACGAGCAGATCCGCGAGGCACTTCGCACCGGCATGATCCCGACCGTCAACGCCATGATGATCATGGGCATTGTGAGCCTTCCCGGCATGATGACCGGGCAGATTCTCGCAGGGGCGGCTCCGATGGACGCGGTTCGCTACCAGATGGTCATCATGTTCATGATTGCCGCATGCACCGCCCTGGCGACACTCGGAGTCGTACTGCTCGCCTTTCGTGTGCTGTTCTCCGAAGACCATCGGCTGCTGGAATCCAAAATCACAAAAAAGCGGTGAGACGTACGGTGCTTGTGTTGTTCACAGCAGCGGTGTACCATTCTTTGGAAACGGAAAAAGGTGTTTTCTTCGGTATTTGTCAACAGTGATAACCGTGGTGAGAACCACTACTCGTTCGGAACCCCAAGATGATTGACCAGCTCCTCGCACTCCCGGATAACCTTCCTGATACGCCCGTCGGTCAAGCCCATCTGCTCCAGCAAGTCGATCCGCTCCAGCACCTTTCGGCATAATACCACGCCTTTTTCCAGCAGAAACGTTTTCTCTTTGTTTTGCAAAGTACTCAAGCTGGTTACCGGGTGCAGCCCGGCGCGTCCGATCCGCTCCTTCAAATTGTTTTTCTCGGGATAATCCCACCCCAGCATCACCAGACCGGAGCAGGTTCCGTACTGAATCGCGTCTTTGGTAAAACGGGTATTGGTGACAATCCAGCCCTCATATTCTTCGAAACGGGTCTGTTCGTTCTCTTTTCTGCCGATGACCACATCCCGAAACCGGGAATGAATATACAGCGGCACCTTAACATCGCATTTGACCCCGGGGCGATTGTGATACTTGCACTCAACGACAATCAGTTTTCCGTTCTTACTGGCCATAACGTCAATTTCGTGGGTCACACACCGACCCGGCACGGTCACCCCTACCTCTGCGCGAAACCCCTGTTGTTCCAGGATGGCCCCCACGAACTGCTCAAAGGGGTAACCGGATGGCCCCAGTTCCATTATCGCCTTTTTCAGCTTGTAACGGGCTGCTTTGGGACGGGATTTTTTTCTGAGGATGGCGTAGGCCTTGCGATAGATTTTGCCCGTACCTATTCCGTCGTACAGCACTTCCTGCACTTCACCAACCACCTCGTCAATCTGACGCCCGGTGGCCCCCGACCGCTCCAGTGACGTGCGCAATTTTTCCTCCGAGAAAGGTACCTCCTCGCCGGATGCCTTGGTTATTTTGATGGTTTTACGAGTCATTTTATTCTGATGATTGTGCGGGTCAATCGCTTACTCCATACCGGGCTTGAGTTTTCCGAATCGAATGAATGGCCCTGCTGACCGCTCCGTTTTTTCAAAGTGAACGCTTTATTATCTTTGGCGGATGTGTATCTTTGTTTGCCATCCGGTTTGAGGCAAGGTATTAACCGGCGCCTATACTACCAAGTTTTTTCATCCGGTACAAATCGTGCAGCACGTGTTCATTACGGCCACCTAAACAATCAAGTCATAATCCCAATGGCAAGAAAAACCAAAGCCTCCATTACCATCACGGTTTTCATCCTGTTGTTCCTGCTCAACATTCTGCTGCAAATGCTGTTGTCCGGCGAACCGCTCGGAAGCTATTTTATCGAGGTATTCACTACGCCCCTTGGCTTCTTCAACCTGATTGCAGCAATCGTAGTGTGGTTTGTCAATTACTTTGTGAGTCCGCTGGCTTTCTATCTCATCGGTTTCGTGATCGCCCTCGAGTTTCTTGTGCTTCCGCTGATGGTGCGATACGGCTATCTGACCTTCAAACCGAATCTCTTCGTATCGGTTCTGGGCGCTTTCTATATCTGGCTGTTCTTTCGGATTATGGGCGTCATTTTCGGATGATGACACCCGGCCCCGGATACCCGGATTCCGGCCCGGAGCGATCGGCCTTCCAACCCGGCAGGGCCGTTTACACCGATCCGGACCGATGAAACCGGCGATTTCAGCACAGCACTCACACCAGACGAACGAACAACGTCCGCTGCTTTCGTAATCCGCCGCAGACGCTAACGGCACCGAACCATCAGCACACCAACGGCAACATGGCAAACAATCTCTGGAAAATCACCGCCCGCCCGCCGCACGACTTCTTCCTGTGCCTGGATGTCGAATCCTATTTCGACCATGAGCATCAGCCGGAAAGAATTCTGGATGAAGGATTCACCCGTCCGTTGCCACTTCCGGAGCGTGACATCCTGGTGACCATCCATTTCAACGGAAATCCGGAAAACCCGGAGTTTACCGTGAACGCGCACGATTCGCTTACTGAAACTGAGCGGGAGGCGGCCGATGACACCGTACGCCGGATTCTCGGAACCGACATCGACCTGGCACCCTTCTACGAACAAGCTGCCGACGATCCCGTCCTCGCCCCGCTGTTTCAGGAGCTTTACGGTTTAAAGCGTGTGAGTCGCGCCCATCTTTTCGAAGACGCGGTCAACCGGATTATCCGAACCCAGATCAAGCACAAACCCACCGCCAGACGCATGGTTTATGATGTGCGCAGCGCCTACGGAACACGGCTCGAAACCTCGAAGGGCATGATTCCCGCCTGGCCCCGTCCGGAGCGGCTGGTTTCGGCCGATCCGTCATCCATGATGAAACACGGCCTCTCGCGGCGGAAAGGCGAGTACCTGACCGGCCTGGCACATGAGCTGCTGCACGGGGAGCTGGCAGGCACGCATGGCAACAGCGGAGGAAGCGTACACCAGGCACTGAAGAAGCTGGAAAATATGCCGCCCGTTAAGTTTTATGAAAAAATGGTTTCCATCCGTGGAATCGGTCCCACTACCGCGCAGGATCTGATGCTGTTCCGAAACCGGTCCGACGGTGTTTTCCCTTCCAACAGGGAGCGGGGCCGGGAGAAGGCGCTTCGGAGGTGGATCATTCTATCCTATGGCGGCAACCCTGACCGATGCACCGAAGAGGCTTTTCAGGAGATGATCCGGATGTGGCAAGGGTACGAGGCGGCCGCCCTGGAATTTCTATATGTCGGATGGGTGCTTTCGGAAAAACGCAGCCTCAGCCAATGAGCTTCCTCCCGGCTTCCGGTCATGCTACCCCTGCTCCGTAAAGATCCGGGACTCGAAACCCAGTGCCTTTATATTCCTAAAGTTATGGTGGTTTTCTACTTTCGTTTTTTTTATTCTCAGTTATTGCTGTCTGTTGTCACATACGAATAACTCCATCAAGACCCAAATCCTGTAGATATGACAAAGATACTTGCACTCCTCCTATGCCTGGCTTTCACACTTTGTACGGCCGATCATTCCTATTCCCTGGCTGCAAGTGAATCCGGTAATTCGGATCACCGACTTATGAACCCGGCGCTTTCAACGTTGCCTGCCCTTCCGGGCGCCGACGATGACGATGCGTTTTTTGACGATTACACTCCCCTGCACGGTGACGGGTCACTGGTGATCGGCGCGGTTCCAATGTATTTTCACTACAACGGCTTCACCTGGTTTAACAACACCGGGTACATGGCCATACTCGGTTCGCCCAAGAACAACATCCTGATTGCCTATGGGGAGAACGACGACCTTCTCCTGGATTCGTCTCTCAAGACCGTTCGTGTAAATATCCAGGTGGGCGGAAACGCTACGCTATGGGATCGTTTTCTGCGGCTGCCGCTGGAGATTTTTATCCCGATCCAGCTAAATATGGGATACCAGTATTTGTCGCCTGATATCTCTGAAATGGATATGGGTTCTGAATACGGATTTTCCGACGACAGTATGAACTTCCTCAATGTCAATCTCGGCGCCGGGCTTGGAGCCACCTTCACCATGCCCTTGGAGTCGATACCGTTGCTCGGCACCCATCTAAGTATCGACAGCTACTTTGTCCGCAGTCCCGGTGTGATGGTTCATCTGGTAAGTGACGACTCCTCACCCTGGGGACAGGCAAACCGGGACAACGAAGTCGGTATTGCGGTTTCCAATGACTTTCTGCTTCAGGCGAGGCTCCACCGGTTTCTTGAATCCAATATCGGTCTTTCCGCCGGAGTTCGTTTCAGCGGGTTGAACTGGTCGACGGATGATTTCAATTTTGCGGATTTGATGAGCGCGTTTACCGGGGACGACGTCCCGGACAACCGGATGGACTACACCACGTTTTTTATTGGGCTGAACTGGTAAGCGAAAGCGGCTTTTTAAAAAAACGATTTACAGCGAATTCAATGCGAAAGAATCTCCGAATTCGCTGTGTAAATTCACCGTGATTCGGGGAGATTAAAAATAGACCCGCACTCCCAGTCCGCTGTTTCCTGACAGATCGGTGGAAGGTACCAGATCCATTACCGGGACGATCTCAAGAAAGAATTCAAAAGGCGCGTTTTCAAGATGATAGGCCACACCCAACGGAATTCGCACGCCGAAATGGTCGTCATCTCCGAAGCGCAGACGACCGCCCAGCCCGAAATAAAGAGGCATGGCACCTCTGTTAACGCTGATGATATCGAAACGATGTATCAGGTAATCCAGGTGCAGGTGCATCGATGCCGATCCGTCAAAAGACCAGGCCGCTCCTCCGGAAAAAGATCGGCTGTCGGCGGTCCAGTAGCCCACACTAATTCCGGTGGGCTCCCCTACGATTACGCCAAGTCCGAAGTTTCTGTCCGTCTGTTGTGCGGAGGAGATCCCCGCCGTTGCCAGGGCCAGGACGACCACAAAGAGTATCTGTTTCATGGGAATGCAATTTTCAGGATTACCGGAATTATGAGTTACGATTCAGTATCTGCCTAAAGGTATCACTTCTTCGATAATAGCAAAATGACACCGGCGATAACAGCCGCCGCGCCGCCGCCAACGTACCAGACGGAATTATCGGTAGGTGAACCGGATGCCAGAGGATGTTTTTCAACCCCGGTTGGCATCCAGATATGATCAAGCACACCCCTTTTATAGTGCCTGAAGAAACTCCTTCCACGGAGTCGCCTGCATGGTCTCGGTATCCGACCGGCCATGTGACCGGATGATCATAGCGGCTTTATCGACCTGCGACGGGTCACCAGATTCCAGAATGTCAACAACATCATAGGCGCCCTTCACACCGTAACTGTCGATCCAGCTAACATCCGGTGCCTCTTCACGGATTTTCGTCTTAACCGTTTCGGCCATTTTTCGGAAGTCTGCCGGATCTTTCAGGGCGTCGGGGGATATTTTACTCAGAATTATATAGCGTTCCATAACAGCTCTCTATTATAAATTCCAGTTCCAATTCAATGGCAATGATTCGCCACTCTCTATTTCTTTCAAACAGGTAATGCGCTGGAATCGTTTAGACCATCCAGGGGATCCCGGGGCGGGGCGGTCCGGATCATCCGTTGCCGCCCTAGCCAGGGTTGCATCATTCAACGGCATTCTTAAAAGCCCCGTGTCGGCACGTGGTGCATGTCGTCATCAGTCCGGTGAGCCGATTTTCGTTTGCTGCCGGCAGCAAACTGCCAGCTGATCGTTACCCACAAGGGAATCGTGGTCATTGAAATGTTGCCTTCAGCCCGACTCTGAAAATCGTATGCCGCAATTTCGGATCCCTGATATGTAACCGTCTTCGCGAATGGCATACCACTGGTTAATCCGGCTTTAAGGTCCTGTGTAATCGCCTTCTCCACCGAAATAAAGTAGAGCGTACCCTCATATTGCCTTTGCTGCACTCCCGACCAGGGGGTACCATGGCTGATCATGAACATTCCGGAAAATCCCCTTGGAAATGTGGCGTAGCCGGTCAACCCCAAAGCCATTTCCAGATAACGGCTCCGCATGGCCCCGTATTCGGAAGCTATCGTATTCGGAATGACATTCGCCTCATACAGTTTCAAATAGGGCTGCAAGCCGGCCTTTCCACCCAGATCAAACGCTCCTGACAGCTGGATGCCGTATTGGTGAACGGTTCCTGCATTGTAGGTCCCGGTTTCGAACAGGCCATCCCTATTCATTCGGCTGACCGGCTCAATTGCATCCGTACGCCGATGATAGAACCACTGAGCCGATGTATAACTGTTATTGAACAGTTTTGAAAACGCCAGGCCCAGATCATGTCGCTGTTCCGGAACCAGTGAGGGGTTTCCTGAGTGAACCGATAAAGGATCCATCGCAGACTCGGAGTTTGTGAGCTGGTAGATGTGCGGATACCGGACGGATTTGCGGTAGGTCAACTGCAACCGGCCTGCAAATGTTGGAAAAGAGCGGGACACCGAAAGATTTGGAAACAGGTAGGAACGGCCGGTTCGGAATTCCGGTCCGCTGACATCTGCATTAAGCCGGATGTGCTCCATCCTGACCCCGGCCTGCATGTCATACTGCATAACCTGATAGCCTATATTCAAATAACCGCTGTATGAATCCTGTTGATGAGCAAAACCCTCCGGTTCCCGATCTTCGGTACTTCGGGTCAACAAGTGTACCCCGGAGCCCAGTTGAACGGGCGCATCCGGCGACCATTCATAGTCAAGTTTCATCCTTGCCGCATGCTGTTTCGGCCGGGTCCTGTTGCGTAGCTGAAAACCTGTTGCTTCATTGGTGTAAAGCGTGCTGTTGGTCGTGGTCAGATGATAATAACTTGCGTCCAGACTCAAGATATGACCACCCTCTTCAGATGGCTTAAAACGATAGTTCATCGAGTGAAACCCGGCAAAATTTCGGTCATCATCCAGTTTGTCGGCCCGCCATAACTCCCCGCCCGAATACCTGCCTGTCAATTCCGCGCTTCCGTCCTGCTCCCACGAGTATGGATTCATCCAGCCATACACGGCAAGACGGCTTCTGTCGCTGCCCTGATAATTCATCCCGTAGTGGAAACGATGAGACCAGTTTTTCTGGCGGACATCCTGTCGTGAACTCCAGGTAGATGATCCGGAATCGTCCTGCAGAGTCCGGTCATGTGATTCAATAATGTCAAAATAGCTGAATTCACCATTATAGGATGTAAACAGGTCGATCTTGCCGGAACCATAATGAAAACTGTAGGCGGGAAACAGGTAGATTTCACTGTCAGTGGTAGGCAGTTCGATTTCCGCATGCCCGTGAACAGACCTGTCGCGATCTCTTCGTGTGACGATATGGATCACGCCGGAAGCTTCCGCCTGGTACTGTGCCGGCGGGTTTGTCATGACCTCAACTTTCTCGATCTGTCCGGCTTGAAGCTGGCTGACATACTGCCGGTCTCGCTCGATACCATCCACATATATCAACGGGTTCCGACTCCCCTCCAGGGAAATATTCTGAAGGATATCTACCTGAACACCCGGAATCAGCTTCAATATATCCGTACCGGTTGAAGACACCGTATACATTGTTTCATCCGGATAAAACGTGGTGCCACCCGCTTCGGACCTGGCACGTACCTGACGGCCGATGAACAGTATTTCATCGTGTTCCATAACCTTTTGCGATAACCGGATATCCTCCAGATCAATCACTCCGCTTTCAGGAGAAATAATTATTCGGGCAAGTGGCTGGTATCCCATGGCGCTGAATCGCAATGTGTACGTCTGCCCGGTGCATCCGGTCCCGACATCAGCACCGCCATGATATACCAGGCGAAACGAGCCATCCAGTTGACTTACCGTACCACCCAGTTGGCCGGATCCGATAGAATCCATCAGTACGACATGCGTGAAAAACAGGGGCTCGCCATTTTCGGCATCAACGACCGTTCCGGTGATCGCAAGTGGAACTCCACTGCAGGCCATCGCCATCAATCGGGCGGCCATTCCCGTGACCATAATAATAACAGCAATAGCAGTAGTAATGCCTTTTCCCGGCAGCGTTTTATAAAAACTGTGACGTTTCATGGTGATCATTCCTTTGGTGGTGAGGTGTGATTCTCTACAAGGTTTGATCAAAATCTACGTCTGAGTCCGCGCATCGGACAACCTTCCGGGACAGATCCCCTTTTTTTGACACCGGCAGTGCATTCCCGTCGTTACGGTTGTGATGAACACCACTCTTTTGTGATGAAACGACCACATCGTCATTGCCGGTCGGCTGCCAATTGTCCGATAATTCCCGTCAGCTCCTGCTGTGTTCGACCGGTTCCGGACGCTCTAATGCCCTCCCCCTATCATACACCGGTCCCAAATTGCCTGAACCGCTCACGGAACTGTTTGGTATAACTCCGTGATACCGGGATTTCTATGCCGGCACCGGAGAGGGTCAACCGAAGTCCGGTCATATTACCGGATACGTTTGTTACTTTTTTCAGATTGACGATATAAGCGCGATGGGTTCGCATGAGGCAGGGATGATCGGCAAGTTGCTCTTCCACTTTGGCGATGGGAATACGAACCATCGTTTTCTCTGCCCCGGCCTTCGTTTCCCGGTATTGCCCGGCTTTCGGGTACCGTCCCGCAGCGGGATCCCCCTCATGAGCGACAGGCGTCGTTGACCCGGTGCGCACGGAACGTCCCCCCTTTCCGGAACCCGAATCGTCACCATTTGCCTCATTCTGTCTCCGATCATAATAAAAGATCACATAATTGCCCTCGGAAACGGCATAAAGAAATTCGGAAATCGTCAATGCAAGCTCGTCTTTCTTCAGTGGGGTATGGATATGGATTGGGGGATCCGCAGGTTCCGAATCTGCCTCCGGTTCACCCGAAGCACCCGGCATCGTTTCATTTCCGAATGCCATTGACTTGCCGGGCAGCAGGCGATTCAGATGAATCAGGGAAAACAGGAAAAACGGGATACTGCCAAGCAGCACCGTACTTGTGAATGAATTGATAAAAGTCGGGAAATTCCATCGATTCGCCGGTTCCTCCAACAGAAAAGCCAGGAAATAGACACCGATCGCCATGCTGGAAAGCACGATGGCAATTGCAGCAATCTCTTTTACGATGTTCCAGTCCGATGATGCAGAAAATGACCGATGGTGCCTCAGTAACCGGATGGCCCCGTATGCAATTACCGCGCATACCAGGGAGTAGATCAGAACCGTGAATTCAACTCCCAGGTACATGCTTGCGTGTACGTTTCGCGGACTGTAGGTCAGTACAAAAACAAATACAAACAGCGCCATCAACGGCACTCCCTTCCGGGGCTCACGGATGATGTAGTTCTGCGGGAAGTACCGCTGGTACCAATACATTTTCCTCCGGGCCATAGCAGATTCTTCCATGATGGTGGTTTAATGCTAAATATCCCTCATATTTCGATTAAACTCCACTTTACAGACACAACCTTCCCGGTGGATCCGGAGGGAACCCGGCCCATGACGCAGGAACAGGATTCACTGGCTATGGCAAAACATGCAGGCCATAACAGGCATCCTCGAAGACGTCAGAATTCCACTTTATAACTCAAACTGGGCACGATAACTACATCCTTGTACATAATAATTTCATCGGACTTAAAGCTGTAGTAATCGCCGTAATATGACGGTGACCCGAAGATATTCTTCACCTGCAACGCCCAGGCACTGGAGTAGTTCCTCCGGTTCAGCCGGTACGTGACGGTCAGGTCCGCATGAAATGTGGATGGAAAACGGTCACTGAACGCACGGGTTTCGTCGTAGATTTCCCTGCGTTCGCGGATGGTTTCCTCAATATGCAACGGGCTAACCCTTTCTCCCCCGGCGAAAGTCACTCTGCCGTTCAGGCCCAGAACGCGGCTGTTCTCGCGGAAAAAGAACTCCCGGCCCGCCAGCGCGTTGAGCACATACCTTTTGTTGAACCGGGTATTGCGCCAGACCCCGTCGTCACCACGATACCTGGAATCGAACAGCGACCCGGTGATCAGATAGTAGTAATTCCGGTTCAGAAAACGCTCCAGGGTCACATCCACCCCGTAATTTCTGCCGACGCTGTTGTTCTCAAGCGGTTTGTTGAAGAACCAGTCCTGTTTGAAATTGATCAGGGAGTATGAGCTTCCGGGCTCTCCCGGCGCGTCATCGATCCATTGATAATACCCTTCCACCTTGATCCGGTAAATAGATGAAATGTTCCAGTCGTGTCCAAGCACCAGATGGTGCGCCCTTGTCAATTTCAAATCCCTGTTGGGGGTGGATGGCACTCCGTCGGTATAGATGCGCGTGAAATAGAATCGGAGCTCTTCCAGCTGGCTATGCCTTCCGTATCCCAGGCTGAGGGCATGGCGCCGGTTGATGCTCCAGCGCAGGCCGGCTCTGGGATCCACGACAAACGCGTCATTGAACGCGACATACATGGTATGGAGACCGGCGTTGAGGGTCAGCTGCTCCGACAGGGCAAAACGGGATTGCGCGAACATCTGCATCGAACTGCTGCTGCCTGACTCTCCCACCGTACTCCGAAAGGTCTCCGGCACATGGTCCATGGTACTGCCGATATCGAGGTTATAGCGCAGCTGCTTCCAAACCGCACCCGCCTTGAAGGTGTGGCGCCTGTTGAACCGGTGGTTAAGGGTAGTTCGGATGCTGATATTGCCGGAGTCGTCGTACGCGAACAGCTCGGGACGCAGCGTCAGGTCGTCATCAAACCGCAGCACTTCCATCTGATTGCGAATGCCGGTAGCCGCGACCGTCGACTCGATCCATGTCCGGTGTCCCGTAATAAACCGGTGCGTCAGGCCGACGGCTCCCATCCGGGTATCCCATTCAAACGTATTGCGATCCCATTCAGTGTCCCATGCCGTCGAATCTCTCTCCTGCGGCTGGTTCATGCTGTCCATCCCACCGATGCCCCAGACCGAGAAGGTTCCGGCTCGGCCGGTGGGGATGTTGATTTTGAAGGAGAGGTCCTGGTACCTCAGCGCCTGGTCGGTGGGAATCAGGTTGACATCGGTGAGCAGGCCGAAGGTGGAGTAGCGGTAGTTGAACAGATAGGAGGCCCGGGAATCGCTGACGAGCGGCCCTTCAGACGCAAAATCAAAGCCCAGCACACCGGCCTGGAAGGTGTATTCCCGCCGTTCGAAGTTTCCGTTTCGGAGCCGCATGTCAAATACTCCGGCTGTGGCATTTCCGTATTCCGCTGGAAAGGCACTGGTGAAAAAATCGGAGTCGGCCAACAGCTGATTGCTGAAGATGGTCACAACTCCCCCACCCGCGACATTACCCGCCGGGAAGTGATGCGGTGTGGGTATTTCGACTCCTTCGAGTCGCCACGACACCCCTTTGGGCGAATTGCCTCTGATGATGATTGCGTTGTCCTGCAGATTTCCCGTGGTAACTCCGGCAAACGCCGAAACGAGTCGGGCGGGATCATCCAGGCCGCCGGCGTATCTGCGGGTCTCCTCCACGGTAAACGATCGGGCGCTGTTGGTAGCCATGGTATTGAGCGGGATATCCTTTCGGGCCTGCGGGGTAATGGTCACTTCCTCCATTTCCGAAACCGATGGACTGAGCCCGATATTCAGGACAACCTCCCTGCCGGATGTTACCATGACATGGGGCAGCACGGCCGGTTCGTACCCCAGATAGGTAACGTGTATCGCATGGCGGCCCAGGGTCGCGTTACGGATATGAAAATCACCGTTGAGGTCTGTTGTGGCTCCGATCAGTGGGTCGGTACCCAAAATCACAACCGCGGCACCGATCAACGGGGTTCTCGTCTCACTGTCATATACACTCCCCTTGATGGTTTGCCGAATTTGCTGTGCTTCAGCAGGGGATATCGCGGTTCCCAGCAACAGAAAAGCAGCCATAATGCCGCACAATCGCCAAGCCATGGTATTATTCCTCCCGTCTATTGATGAGGGCAACGCTCATCAGTCTAATGCCCGAATCGGGTATTTTTATATTGTGATTAAGGTGAAAGATACGCTAAAAAGAGATGTAAACGCTCACGGATTTGGTACTCGAAGCGGACATTTCCGTGTTGAAGATGTGACGTAATCAGGACTTCGTAAGTTGCACGCTTTTTCTATAACTTTGCGGGTATGGAACTTACCGCATATCTGACCGCAATCACAGGCTTCTTTGTAATCATCGACCCCGTTGGAGCCGCTCTCATCTTCCATTCCCTGGTTCCGGAAGACGAACTACGGTACCGCAGGTATATGGCTTTCAAATCCGTTATCATCTCCATCCTGCTGCTCATCTTCTTCGGGTTTTACGGCGAGGCGCTGCTGCAACTGCTGGGGATCAATATCAACTCTATGCGCATCGCAGGCGGACTCCTGCTGTTTTACACGGCTTTTAACATGGTCACACGCGGGGCCAAATTGTCACGGGCTTCCGAAAAAACCGATATCTCCGTCTTTCCCATGACCATACCGCTCATGGCCGGACCCGGCGCGCTCACCCTTGCGATTCTCCTTTTTTCCGGCTCAACCGATACCGCTCACCATGTCGCCATCGTGGCTGCGATTCTCACCATCGCGCTGCTGACGCTTGTCCTGATGCTGCTCTCGCGTCACCTCCGTAAACTCGTCGGCCATACCGGCGACGAAATCATCCGGAGGTTTCTCGGTGTGATTCTCGCCGCTCTTTCCATTCAGTTCATCTATGATGGAATCTCCAATATGGTATCTTAACACCATTCAGGACCACCCCCCTTACCGAACCCGAAACGTTCATTCAAACGAGACCCATGCCTCTGTTCTTTAAAACACGCACAACCGATCCTGCTCCGGCTGTTGGTAATGAGCACGATCCGGATGCCGGCCTCGCCATTGAGGCCCACGGCCTGGAGAAAAAGTTCGGCGCCACACTCGCCGTTGACGGAGTCGACCTGCGGGTTCCCCGGGGGATGGTGTACGGCTTTCTCGGTCCGAACGGCGCCGGCAAGACCACGACCATTCGCATGCTGGCCACCCTGCTCCCGCCGGATGGCGGCACTGCCCGTGTCTTCGGGCACGATATCGTCAAGGATGCCGGCCTTGTGCGTGAAAAAATCAGCCTTACCGGACAGTTTGCCTCTGTGGATGGCGACCTGACCGGCACCGAAAACCTGAAGCTCATCGCACGACTGCTTGGATTCAGTCGCAGGGAAGCCACCCGTCGCGCCGCCGAATTGCTGGATGTGTTTGACCTGACGGATGCCGCCGGAAAGCAGGTGAAAAAGTATTCGGGTGGAATGCGTCGACGGATCGATATAGCCGCCAGTATCGTCTGTGTACCGGATTTGCTTTTCCTGGATGAGCCCACCACCGGACTCGATCCCCGAAGCCGGAACCAGGTCTGGGAAATCGTCCGCCTGCTGGTGAAAAACGGCACCACGGTTCTGCTTACCACCCAGCATCTGGACGAAGCGGATCAGCTTGCAGACCGTATCGCGGTTATCGACAAGGGAAAAATCATTGCGGAAGGCACCGCTCACGAGCTTAAAGCCTCCGTTGGCTCAGGCAGCCTCCACGTTCGGCTACTGAATGCGGGGCAGCGTCCGATGGCCGAACGTATTTTGGCCGATCACCTGAAAACCGAAATACGGACCGAGCCCGATCCCGCCGCACTTTCCGCCAGGGTAACGGACAACGGCCGGGTCGCCGCCGCGCTCGGGGAGCTGGCCGGGGCACAGATCGGCATCGCCGATTTCTCACTGGGGCAGCCCAGCCTGGACGAAGTGTTTTTAAAACTTACCGGCGCACCGGCACAACATGAACACAACGACACCTCCCATGCATGAAATAACTCCCGGACCCGATCACCAGGCCGTCAATGTGGCCCTGATCACCCGCCGAAAACCGGACGGGGCCAATGCCCTTTCCGCTTCCGTAACGTTCGGATGGAGAGCGATGCTGAAAATCAAGCATGTTCCGGAACAGCTGTTTGATGTAACCGCCTTTCCAATCATGTTCATCCTGATGTTCACATACCTTTTCGGGGGCGCCATTGCCGGATCCACCGGTGCCTACCTGCAATACCTGCTTCCCGGAATTATGGCGCAGACGGTGGTGATGCTCTCGATGTATACCGGACTTGCCCTCAACAATGACATCCGAAAGGGGATTTTTGACCGGTTCCGCTCGCTTCCCGTATGGCAGCCGGCCGTACTGACCGGCGCCCTGCTCGGCGACGCCCTGCGCTATACGATCGCTTCCCTCATGGTGGTTGTGATCGGTTTCATGCTTGGCTTCCGGCCGGAAGGCGGTGCGATCGGCATGGTTATGGCCATCCTCCTGCTGTTGGTATTTACCTTCAGTTTTTCGTGGATATGGACGGCCATCGGCATCGTGGTGCGGTCGCAGGAATCGCTTTACACCCTCAGCTTCATCGTCCTGTTTCCCCTGACATTCATCAGCAACGTGTTCGTCCACCCGGAGACCATGCCCCCCTGGCTGCAGTCCTTTGTTGATGTCAACCCCATCAGCATACTGGTTACAGCCATGCGTGGCTTCATCCACGGAAATATTGTTATCGCGGACGTGATTGCGGTTCTGCTGATATCCGCATTGCTCGTTGCAATTTTCGGGCCTGTTACCATGTACCTGTTCCGGCGTCAAAAGTGAGATATTGCCATGCGCGCATGGGCCATGCCATAGGCCGCCAGTGATGCCGGCAACGCGCCCGTCAGAACCGTGACAACGAACAACAGCGAGTGGTGTGGGAGCTGAAGCGCTTCCGCCATACGCGGCAACAGAACCGGGGATGTGACAACCGTAATGTAGAGGGCTGTTACCGCCCAGACCAGGCCGACGGATACAAAAACCACGGCGAATGTCCGTGCCGGCGACTCCATGCTCACCCAGCCGGCAACCAGACCTGCGACGACCACGATCCACCATGGGAATACCAGTGGCAGCAGAAACGCGCTCAGGCCAATCAGAATAATGAGGTAACGGGTTTTCATCGTGAACAGGAATTTGGAAAGGTGTATTATGTGCCACCGAGGCCGTTTGTATGAGGCCTGTCTTTATGCTCACCGTTCACACGGCTTTTTTCTTTGGTGTTGATGTCTCCTTGCATCCGAATGGATGTATCCACCCGGGGTTTCTGGTTGAATGACATGGCGAACTCACGGCCTTAAGGTGATCCTTGAAACCTCCTGTTCCCCGGCTTCTTCCGGAGAACGCCAGAAGTTCAGCTCATAGAGTGTCCCGTCGGGCCAGTCGTCGTAATGCGAATCGTAATTGGGATTTCCGGGGTTGCCGGATTGGCCGCCCGAATAACTGCCGAACGCCTTCATCACGGGTCCCGTTTCGACCACCATTCTCATCGACGGGGCAAACCGGTTGTGTGCCGCGTTAATCGCATGGAAGGTCCCGGGCATGGCAACATCATCTCTTCCGAATCCCGGAATAAACGCAAGATGGCCGGCGGTGAACACTCTGGTTTTCCGGTACTCCCAGCCGGCCGGATCCGTCCCGTGCTCTTCAATAAAGGCATCAAAGGCCTGGTTGAATGTGTTATTGACGGTTTCGGAGACATCCACCGGGAACTGCTCGCGGGGTAGTTCGTTGAGCTGCCATGCGAGCTGACCGAGATTGGGGCGCAGAAAGTTGTATTCCGCCTGTTCCAGCGGATCAATGGCCGGGGCCCACAACGCCGACCGCAGATCGAGCATCCACTGTTCAAAAAAGCCGGCGGCGCGGCTGTCGAGGCTGAAGCGGAAATCCCAGGCCTCCAGGTAATCCGTCATTCGCCGTTGAGCTTCGGTCATGCCGGAGCGGTCGAGACAGGGCAGCACTGGTGTCAGGATATACCGGGAGAGCAGCGAGTAGTCATCCGTCATCATATTCTGAAAATCGGCGGGTGTGATATCTGCAATTTGTTCAAGAAGCTGCCGGACCCGGTTCGGGCGGGAAAAGTCGGCGTAGTACAAACCGAGATAGTAAGGATACTCTTCCGTTGCGGGCACCTGGTTGGTATTCACGATATATCCGTTGCCCGGGTTCACGCTTCGGGGCAGGTGTTCAAAGGGGATGAAGGCATCCCAGTCGTAGGCGGGGTCGCTGCCGTCGCTGATGTACCGGCCCTGTCCGGGAAACCTGACCGGCAGCCGTCCGTAGTGGCCTCCGGAAATATTTCCATCACGGTCTGCGTAAAGAAAATTGAGATTTATATTCTCGAAATGCCGAACCCCCTCCTCAAACGACTCGAGTCCGGTACCGCGGTTGATCAGATACATACTTTTCAGCGGGTTGGCCGGGGTGTGCGCAATCCACTGAATGGCATGGCCTGACGGAAACTGACGCAGCGGAAACTGGTTCTCCATCACCCGACCGCTCTCAGCCTGTACGACCGGGCCGTGATGGGTGTAGAGGATGGTATCCCTAACCGTCTCACCGCCCTTCACACGAATCTCCTCCACCCTGCGCCTGACCGGCTTCCACTCGCCGTCATGCAGATACTCCGTTTTGTGCTCATCCCTGAACTGGATTTCATACACATCCAGGGAGGCGGAAGTACCGGAGGTGATCCCCCAGGCATAGTGTTCGTTGAAACCGATGGTGATGGCCTGTGTTCCGGGGATGCTGTACCCGTAGGTATTGACCCCTTCGCTGTTGAGATGGATTTCATACCAGATGGAGGGAAACGTGATGGAGAGATGGGGATCGTTGGCAAGGATGGGATATCCGCTTGCTGTGCGGGTTCCGTCAACTACCCAGGCGTTACTTCCGGCACCCGGCGGCACATCCGGCAATGGCAGGTCGCGGGTAACGCGTGGGATGAACTCTGTTTGGGGCGGATCTTTTCGGATGGGATCAGTTGGCATGGTGGTGCCATCCGGAATCATGGGTTCGGCCCATGGCAGACGTTCCGGAAAAAGCAGACGGTACGTTTGTTTGTCCAGCATCGCCCGCATGTTACTTTGGGCATGAGCGTGACTGACGGCGGTAAGCGGAACCGCGATGTTCATCACCATCAACGCGCTGTGCAGCGGTTCATAATTCTGCGGCGACCCGCCCAGAATTTTATACTCCACAGGATAATCGGCAGGACGCAGCTGATCGATCCAGGCATTGACCCCGTCCGCGTAGGCCTGAAGCAGATCATAATACTCCGGTTCCTGTTTCATAAACTCCAGCTGGTTTTCCGCGCCGTACAGCATACCCAGGCGCCGCTGCCCGCGGTCATACTCCAGGGTAACGTCGCCCAATACTTCCGAGAGCGTACCGGCAGCGGCACGAGTCTGAAACTCTATCTGCCACAGTCGGTCACGCGCCGTTACATACCCCTGCGCAAAATAGAGGTCGTGGTCGTTCGCGGCAAAAATATGGGGGACGAGGCGCTGATCATAGATCACGGTCACTTCATCGTGCAGCAGATCCGATTCCACAACCAGTACGGGCGGTTCTCCCCGCTCCATATTCTGCCAAAAACCGGTGAACGGATTCAGCAACGGGCCCATGGCAGGGATGGTACCATGCCGTGTTGAGGCCGCCCATGTGATCAGCAGTGCCAGCCCCAGGGAGATACCAATTTTTACCGCTCTGAGCATTGCGCGATTTTTAGATGGAATTTTGGATGAATGTTGCAAAAGAAGAATCTACCCATACCCCCGGCAAATGACAAACACAACTATTTGTTATCACTGAATTTTACTCCGGTTTTTTCTCCTGCCTGACCGATGTCCTCAGTACTCCTCTCTGAATCCAGTGAAAATCCGATGCTAGCGGATACGGTGGGGGTTCTCTGGTGATGAATGGGCGACTGGTGATTGGCAACATGAGAAAAACTGAAAAATGGTTGACGTTGATCAGCATGGGCCGGAAGCTTGTGTGTTAATATTTAGTTAGCTGGCGTAAACTGAAGCCTTATTGCAAAGCGTTACCCGAGTACGTACATTGAGTCAATAATTACAATTTACTCTTTTAGCCATGGGACAAAGTCGTTTGGATAGAATTACCAGAAACTCGGATATCTGCCACGGAAAGCCTACTATTCGTGGCTTACGCTATCCGGTCGACACCATGCTGGACCTTTTAGCTTCAGGAATGAGTATCGATCAAATACTGGAAGACTATCCCGACCTGGAACGCGATGACCTTTTAGCTTGCCTTGAGTACGCTTCTAAAGTTGCCAGAACTAAAACTTCTCAAAAAATAGTTCTGTGAAGGTCATCGTTGATGCACAGTTGCCCAAACGATTATCCGACTTGTTAGGTACAAAACAAGTCGATTCCAAGCATACTCTTGAGCTACCCAGAAAAAATGTTACACCTGATCAAGAAATAATACGCTTAGCCGACCAAGAAAAGCGCATTGTAATTACCAAGGACAGTGATTTCATTGAGAATTACATTTTCAAAGGTCAACCTGAAAAACTGCTCATTGTATCTACCGGTAATATCGACAATTCGCAACTTCTCGATCTATTTGAGAAGAACATTGACACTCTGATTTCGCTTTTTGAACAACATTCAGTGATCGAGATCAATGAAATTGAAATCAGCGTTCATTATTGAATCATCCGCCATCTAACATACGCATCAACCGGGCGTGTGGGGCGTTCCCGCCCCATTATAACCGGCTGTCCACTCCGGTTATGCGGCTGCCGTTATATCAGTTTTTCTAATTCTAACACCATTTTTTAGGCGTAGTGTAATTTCTATGTGTTATTAGTATAGGAATTGCAATACGTTTTTTGAGGCTCAGTCATTGGTGATGATTATGAAAAATCATAAGTACTTTATGATAATTCTGATTGCTCTACTACAGGGATGCAATCTATTTGACACGAAAAGTTCATATCCTGAAACGGGCATCGCTGATGACGGACTTTTAATCAATTTTCGAGAGCTCCATAAAGATTACGAAGGTTCTGATCCCGAACTTTATTTGGAAATGCAAACCAATAAATTTCTGGAATGTGCCAATTACTTCATTGATTACCAGAAAACATTTAAGGACACATCTATTGACATACGTTTGCTAGGGATAGATATCGGACCTGTTTGCCTAACAGCTTTTGGGCCTGCCTATGTTTACACACCTTTTTCGGATGTTGAAGGTAAAATCGAACTGATGATTCGGGATGGCGATCTCAGGGATCGATTTGAGATTGATGTCACCCGCAAAAAGGTGGATATTACCCCCATTGACGCCTCTTTTACCGAAACCAACTATACACGTTATTATCGTAAACCGGAAAATTCGTTTCATTTTTATTGTCAAACCCAGGACAATATGACTCATTTATGCCAGGATTTTCACGACTTGGTGGTGAATGAGCTTGAGATAATGGAATTTGAGTTTCCGAATGACGGGCATAATCCTTATATCAGTGAACACGTTGACACACAAAGATTTAGGGTTTCCCGATTCTATACCTATAACATGGTTGATGAATTTCACAGAGCAGGAGACTTGCTAGAGTCATTTACTCACGAAAGAATCGGGGATACTCAAGGTAATTT